>JACXUY010000151.1 GCA_014763665.1 Gammaproteobacteria bacterium | reverse complement strand
TTAATAAACCCGACCGGGGTTTCAAGAATGTATTGCGTGTTATCCGCTTCATAAATAGGACACCGCGCATTTGCATGGCAGGGTTGGATCTCACTGAAAGTCGCCACAATCTGACCTTGCGCATTGACAAAAAGTGCATCAATCGGCATCAGCATATTCTTCATCCAAATGCCGCGACGCGCCTCTTGCCGATACTCCAACAGCGCACCGCCGTTTTCAGGTAGGCGCTGCACAAACAAATCAACGCCATAAAAATCGACAGCATCAATCCCAATACAAAACCGACCGCTACCATTAGCCCCTTTTTAGGACTGGCAGGCTGGTCGGCGACAATCGCCGGGTCAATTACCTTATAAACATATTCGGGATGCACGCGCGCAAAGGTCACCTTTTTCATCTCCTGCTCAATCAAGGAAAGCGCCAAATTGCGAATATCCGCCAACTGCATGGTCGGCAATTTATCCTGCAGATAGGCAATCACGTTTTCAGACTCCTTAATCGCCTTTTCACGCAGCAGCTGATCCACTTCATGCACCAGATCATTTGCCCAGAACTGGGCTTGAACCGCATCCGACCAGGTCACTTTGACGGTGACCATGCCACTGTCTTTTTCTTCGGAAATCTGCACCAACTCTTTGAACGTCTTCACCGCCTCCTGCATGGTCGGTTCGCCAAAAGCATTGGCCGCTGCCTTATCGGCAGGCGAAACGCCATCTCTAAACGTCATCGCTTCAACCACGGCCGTTTTAGCGTTCTTCAGCAGACTCTCTTTTGGCTGACGCCACGCTTGAGCCTCTGCATCCCACTGATTGGCAAAAAGAACCGGCTTGAGATTGTGCTTGGCAATGTACTCCGATAAAAACTGATACGAAGTCAAAATCGCCTTGGCCTCGGCCACATTACTCACTCCGTCTTTTGAAGAGGGTAGTGAAATGCCCGCCAAACTCGCCAGGCCGCCGTATTTTGCAATCAGTCCTGATGTCGAATCCCCGTCTCCGACGGGTGCCAATAACACTTTAGACTCATATTTGGGCGTCATATTCAGTGCCGCTACCGCCGTCACTAACGTCACCAAAAACGTCATAGTGAAGATCAGCATCTTACGTTTGACCAATCCGCCGCCGTAATGGCAAAGTTTGACAATACCTTGGTGATGGATGTCCAGGTAAACAAGGCATTCATACGTTCGATATCCATCGGCACTACAATCGTATCGCCAGGCTGAACTTTTACATTATCAAACGATGAGAACACGCCGTCACTATAGGTTTCAATAGATCCATCCCCGTGAACGATGTAAATCGCCCCGTCATCTGCACGCTTGGTAAGGCCCCCGGCATTTTCCAAATACGCCTCAACACTTAAAGAGGGCTGGTAAAGCAGTGAGGCAGTACGCGCCACCTCGCCCATTACCACCACTTCACTGGAGCGCTTAGGCACAAACAATTCATCGCCATCTCGAACTTCCAGATTCATGCTGGACTGGTATCGCTCCTCGTTTTCCGGCGTAAGCCCGATAACCAAGCGCCCCAAGGCTGGCGTATTCTTGATTTTGGTAATCAGCGACTGCCCCATCTGCGCAATTGACGCACCGGTGTCTTTTTCTAAAATCGGCGCATCGCTCTTTAATGCCATCAGCAGATTTTTTTCGAGCTCATCTGCCAGCATCGACAATTCACGCTGTTCTTTTTCTTTTAACGCCTTACGCGTAAACACCGCATTTCTAGGCTCAGCCCATTGTGTAAAGCCACCGGCACGTTTCAACACACTCTCAAGGGTGTCACCCGATTCAATGACATAGGTTCCCGGGAAGCGCACCTCGCCTTTGATAACAATTTGACGTGTGGAATCCGACCAGTCCGAGACTTGCTTAACCATCAAAGCATCGCCAGGCTCTAACACGATGTTATTAGCTGGCTGCCCGGCCAAAGCATCGGCAAGATTAATCACCAGACGCTCTACCTCTTTCTGTTCGCCATTCACCACTTTATATCTGAAAATCTCGGCCTGTTTGGTCATGGCTGATGCGTTCAAACCGCCCGCCAACGCCACCAAATCGGCAACGCGCATAGATTCAGTCAACGGATAACTACCCGCAAACTTCATCTCACCCAGCGCCTGAACACTGCTTGGCATTGCGTCATGACTGCTCTGACTTTGAACCCACTTGGCAAACTGCGCTAGTGCCTGCTCACGACTGTTTTGATCTTCTTTTGACAAAACCCAAAGCTGGTCTCTAGGTTCCAGCAAAAGCGCATTTCCAGCGAACTGCGTTTTCCAATTCAATCGAATAAAATGGTAATCATCCGAAATACCGGCTTGTCTGACCAGAACCATGTTTTCAATATCGGCATTATTTTTAAACCACGCCTCGCTTGGTAACACATCGGCAACTGTCAAGCCTGCACGCCACTCGTATTCAGCCTCTCTAACCACCGCGCCTTTGACCTTAATCGCCTTATCGACCATGGTTTTCACCGGCTCAACCAAAACCTGATCACCACTGGCTACAATCATATTGGCGTCGTCGGCATGGTTTACATCCAAATCGAACCATTTACGGCTGCCGTTTTCCTCAATACGCGACAAACGGATTTTTTGCTGCAACGCATTCGGCTTCAAACCGGATAATGCCAATAACTGCTTAAGCGTGGTTTGATTGTTCAACTCATACGCCGCCGGACGAGTTACCTCACCGGCAACCACCACCTGCGTACTGACCTTGGGAATAAAAATGGTATCGCCGGGTTGCAAACGCACATCATCCGACGTATCGCCTTTTAACAGAAAGTCATACAAATCCAATGTCTTAACCAACTTACCGTTGCGTTTTAACTGCACATAACGATAAGAACCCGACTTGCTGATACCGCCGCTTACATACAAAGCGTGCGACAAGGTTGCCATACCGCTTACCAGATACGATCCCGGGGCTCTTGACTCACCCAAAACAAACACGCGGAAAGAACGCAACTCACCCATGTTCACATAAGCGTTCACGCCCACGCCCAATGCCTGTACCTTTTGCAACAACAACGCCTTGGCTTCGCTAAAACGCATGCCCGCAAGATTAACCGGCCCAACCTCGGGCAAAACCACTTG
>JACXUY010000058.1 GCA_014763665.1 Gammaproteobacteria bacterium | reverse complement strand
GGTAGGGTAGCTGCCCCGCTAATATGGGTTCAACCGGCAAACTGGCTAGGGAATGAATCGCTGCAGACTGCAAACGCTGCGCTTCCGACAAGGGCGGTAAAATACTCGCCATGCGCGTTGCCAGCATACTTTTGCCACTCCCCGGTGGACCGACTAACAGCAGACTATGACCACCCGCCGCGGCAATTTCTAACGCCCGTTTACCCATTGCCTGACCACGCACTTCGATTAAATCGGGCTGGGGTAGGCTTTCCTGCGCTAAACGGCGACCATCGGCTGTGTGTAGCGATCCCCTTCCCGCTAAAAACGCCATCACCTCTCGTAAATGCGATGCCCCCAACACTCGCAAGTTGGGTACAACGGCACAGACGGCAAGCTGCTCCGTCGGCACAATCAGGGTTCGCCCCGATTCACTAGCCGCTATGGCAACGGGTAAAATACCGGCAACAGGTCGCAACTCGCCATCTAATCCCAACTCACCGACCCATTCGGTTTGCGCTAGGCGTTCGCTCGGCACTTGACCCGATGCCGCCAGCAAGCCAATGGCAATGGGTAAGTCATAACGCCCCCCTTGTTTGGGCAAGTCGGCTGGGGCTAGATTAATGGTGATGCGTCGTGTTGGATAATCGGCATCGGATGATAACAAAGCACTGCGCACCCTATCTTTACTCTCACGTACTGCCGATTCGGGCAACCCAACTAAGGTTAAACTGGGCAAACCATTCGATAAATGCACTTCCACCATCACCGCTGGCGAAGCCAATCCTAATTCTGCGCGCGTCCACACTTGTGCCAAGGTATGAGCCATGAATGTCGCTTCCTCATAAGACATTAAGCAATATTCACATGGTAATGGATTCGCACTAAAAATTAAAGCCGACCACCAACCGACCGAATAACAACAAAGCCAGTATGTAGTTAAAAAGCCATATCTAAATGATAATAATTGACATTACGCTAAGCTTTTATTATTATCATAAGCGCAAACACTCAGCTATTTATTGGTTGCACTAAACTCTAAACCTAAGGAGATGCCAGTGAAATCTGTCATAAAACCCAAACTCAAACCCATTGCTATATCCATGTTATTAATCCTTTCTGGTGAATTATCCGCACACGAAAAGATACAAAAATTACAGCCCATTGAAGTCAAAAGTAGCATTAGTGGTGGTTATGCTAAAAAATCGACTGGCTTACCCCCTATTAACGACGAAGTAGTGCGTACCGAACAAATCGGACAGGCGGAAATTGCCGCTTCTGGCGCTGTAAACCTTACCGAAGCCACTGAACACAAAGTCGGTATTGATACGCAAACTGAATGTTCTATTTGCAACGCTCGAAACATTAGTTTAAACAATATTCCTGGTCGTTTTACCACCATCATGATTGATGGCATACCTCTCTTTTCATCAGCTTCTTCTGTTTACGGACTTGAAGGTATTCCTGTTAACGCTTTGGAGCGCATTGAAGTGGCGCGTGGCTCTGCTATGAGCTTGGTTGCTCCCGAAGCGATTGCAGGTAGTATTAATCTAGTGACCAAAAAGATCACTAAAAATGAGGGTATGATACGTGGAGAGGTAGGTGACATTGGCGATAAAAAAATTACTTACTATCAAGCATGGGCTGGCAAGCAAAAAGGACAATATTTAAGCGTCAATGGTCAATATCGTGGGTTAGATGCCTTTGATGGTGATGGCAACGGCGTCAGTGAGTCTGCAGCAATCGAGCAAAAAATTGGTGGAATTGGCGTAGGATTAGGTCATATTGTCGGCTGGGAAACGCGTGTACGCCTTGATTATGCCGATGAAAAACGTACTGGTGGTACGGGAACCCATTCTACCAATTTTACTAATATTATTAAAAACAACTCAGGTAATCCCTTTAACTGGTCTAAAGGTCCAAATGCATCAACTTATGCAGGTGGTTGGATTAACCCAACAACAAGCAATAGAATAAACTACACAGATGGGTTAGCGGGCATGTCTGAGTTGATTGACAGCAAACGTTTGGCAGGCACGCTCATTTCAGAACGCAAACAAGGTGCAGATCACTATCGTTTTGCTGCGGGACTTGCCAACCATAAACAAGATAGTTTTTATGAAGGTGATTTTTACAAATCCAACCAAGACCAGATGTATTTGGAAGGACGCTGGAAACATAATTTTAAGGACAGCGCACTGACTACTGGCATTGCTTATAAAGAAGAACTACATCGCTCAACAAGCAGAAATGCTGATGGCGTTGATACCTCTGGCTTAGATAACTACAGTTACCGCACTCCTGGTGTGTTTGCACAGTACGATTTTTACGGCATGGGTGGCGATTTAGAAGTGAACATCTCGGGTCGCTACGACGATCATAATGTCTTCGGCAGCATCTTTATCCCACGCCTACTCATAGCATACAGTCATACTCCCGAGTTAACTTCCCGCTTTGCTGTTGGTCAAGGCTATCGTGCACCTACCACCTTTTTCGAACAAGATCATGGTATTTTAACAACAACACGGATTGTACGAGATCCTAACTTAAAAGCAGAAAAAGCAGACAACATCGCCTATAACCTAACATGGGACAACGACAGAACGACCATCAGTACTGGGCTATCTTGGACAAAAATTAGCAATATGGCCACTATCGATGCCGATACCACTGATACCAACGGCAATGCCATTACGCTCATGGGCAATGCAGCCAGTCCTGTTTACTTAACCACCTTGGATGCAAGCGTGAGTCATACCCTAACCCCAGATTTAAGCCTAAGTGCCGGGGTTGAACACACCAGTTACGACTTTAAGCAAAACGAATCTCCTTTTGCTTTTGCCCGTCCCGAGTTTCGTGCCTTTTTGGGCAGTGATTGGGAAATTGGCAAATTCAATTGGCGTAATCGTGCCACCTACGTGGGTAGCATGGACTTAGCGCGTTTTGGCAACTACCAAAATAATCCAGACAATCAACGCTACAATTTAGATGGCTCACCTAAGTTGAATAAAAGTCCTTCATTCTGGAAAATCGACACACGCCTAGACTATGCTGTCGATAAAACGTGGAATGTTTATGCTGGGGTAGATAATCTACTCGACGAACGTCAAACCAAAACCGAGTCACCCTTATGGCTTGACTCAACTGGTACCATTGATGTTACTCACATTTGGGGATTAGCATTAGGACGCAATGTATTTATCGGTACCGAGTATAAGTTTTAATGCTTAAACAATGTGCTTTACTATTTGCAATCCTATGGGGCTGGTTCTTACCAGCCTTTGCCATTTCTTTTGAGTTGCTCGACCAGCAAAATCGGTTTCAATCTTCAGAACAATGGCAAGGCAAACCAACACTTATTTTTATTTGGAAAAGTGATTGCCCCGCTTGCCAACAGGAGTTAACAGATATTGCACGTTTGGCACAAACTTTACCAACAGCACATTTATTGATCGTTACCACTGATAAGTGGTCGGAAAGTCTGCCAAAACTGTCCGCATTACCAAAAAATGTGACCCTTTTACGCAGTCTCAATACCGAAAGTTTGTTGCGTCGTTTGGGTAATAAAACAGGAGGCATCCCTTACAGTGTTTTATTATCGCTTGAACAAGATGTTACAAAAAAGCATTTAGGTATAATGACTTTTGCACAAATGCAAGAATGGTTAAACTAGGTAAACCATTCGATAAATGCACTTCCACCATCACCGCTGGCGAAGCCAATCCTAATTCTGCGCGCGTCCACACTTGTGCCAAGGTATGAGCCATGAATGCCGCTTCCTCATAAGACATTAAGCAATATTCACATGGTAATGGATTCGCACTAAAAATTAAAGCCGACCGCTAACCGACTGAACGACGGCTCTGCCAGCCATAAACCAGCAACGCCGACAGCGACAACAACGACACGAGCGTGTAACCCGCAGGCCAGTCGAAATGTAAGGCAACGAACAAGCCTAACCAAGACACAACAACCGCCAATAACCACCTTGGCCACAAGGCGTTATGCCCCCATTTCAAACCCATTAAGGCGGGTGCCAACAGCAAAGCGAACACCACCAACAGCCCCGCCATTTTCACGGCAAAAGCACACACCAAGGCAAACATCCAGTAAAAGCCCTGCTCACGCAACCACGGCCAACGCAGCCATAACACCACCACCGAAAGTGCGACGATCAAACTCAACAACGCTTGTTCAGCACTAATAAACAACACATCATAAGCAACGAGGGCAGCAATGACTTCGCGCTGACTGCCCACATTGGCTTGCACCAACATAAACACCGACAAAGCCAAAGCATACAACAACCCAATCGGTGCTTCTAATGCTACCGAATTGGCATTGCGCGCCAAAAACCTGACCAGCGATGCTGCCAACAAAGCACCCAACATGGCACCCAACCATAGCCCCCACTCGGCTTCATGCAACCATAACACTGCAACCGCCGCACCCAAGGCTGCCCACTGCCCCACCGCTAAATCGAGGAAAATCACACCGCGCCTCACCACTTCCGTACCAAAGGGCACTAACAGAAGTGATAAAGCCAGCATTAATAGCAACGCAGGCCAGAAAAGCTCTAATAGACTCATGGAGCCAACCTATCGACAATTTCATCAAACCAACTGAACAAGTCTTTTGATTTCTCCGTCGCTCCCACATCCGAAGGCAACACCTGCCACTTAACTTGACGCTGCTTAGCCAACCATTCGGTTGCTTCCTTATCCCGAAAATGCTCCTGCACAATCATCGCCACTTGTTGGTCTGCCAGTCTTTTTAACAGCTTTTCTAGATGACTAGCACTCGGCGGCACGCCTGGGACAGGTTCAATATTGGCCACCACTGTCATGCCCAACCAATGAGCCAAATCATCGAAACTTTCATGGTATTGCACCAAATGCTGTCCTTTCAAAGGTGCTAACTTCGCTTGCCAACGAATCTTTGCTGCTTGCCAACGCTCATCAAAACGGGCTAACGACTGCTCGTAAAAACCACAGCTCGCTTTGTCTAACTGGCACAACCGATGCGCCACACCATAGGCCAACGCCGACATATTATCGGGATTAAACACGTAATGCGGATTACCATCGGGATGCACATCACCATCGGCACGCGTGGCATGAGGACGCGGGTTGGATAGCGTCACAAAACTTGATAGGTCTAAAAAACCCTCACTATTCGGTTGAATACGTGCATTAGCCGCTTGACGCAACACAGGCGGCAACCAACCGATTTCCAGTTGTCCGCCATTGATGACCAACAAATCGGCATTGCGCAACTTCACCGCCAAAGAAGGCTTAGGCGGCACAAAATGCGGATCGAAACTCGGTTGTGCCAAGACAGACACCGACACCCGATCCTGTCCGATCTGCTGCACCAAATCGCCAATCCAGCCATAGGTTGCCACCACCTGCACTGCGGCATTTGCCGAACCCAAATAACAGAAAAGGGCGACCAGTGTCGCCCAAATGATTTTTGTCATCTTCTATTCGCCTTTGATATTAGAAACTGTGTGCTCCGTGAGCACCAATCGCCATATTAAACTGCAACAAAACTTCATCAAAACGCTTGCGTTCATTCTCCTCTGTGAAGAAAGCCCCGTTTTGTGCATATTGCAAACGAATACGTGAAAACTCCGTCGGATTGTATTCCACCATCACCGTATTACGATCGCCATAAGGCATATTTTTGTCTGTACCAGCCACCTTAATGCTATTTTGATCAATGGCATCATAACGCAAACCTGTGCGCCACTGCGGAGCAAACTTCCAAATCAACTGCGAATAATAGCCCGACTGGTTTTGCGATAATTTAGGTGTTATTAAGCCATCACTAGCCCCACCACTGTTACTTGGGTAGGTTGCAACCTGACCATCGGTTAATTCGCGTTTGATGTATTCCGATTGCCACATCACATAGCGGGTTGCATCCAAGAAATACTTACCCGTCAAATCCAGCCCCGTGATGGCAACCGAACCCGCTTTAGCGTGTGGGTGCTCATCTGAAGTATGATCTAAGCGCATTTTACCAGCACCATAAGAGACACCAGCCATCCAACTGCTTTTGCCTATATCAAAACCCGTTTTCACGAAACCCACCGCTAAACCAGCACCATCGACTTGCGAAGCAAATGCTGTATCTTTATCGGCAACTGTTTTATCTGACTGAACGTTAATTGCTTTCGTACCAAAACTCTGCTCGTTTTCACCTTGTAACACCTCAGCACCAAACAATAAATAGTTGCGCGTCGGTGCCAACCAAGTGGCTTGAACACCTTTCTCTAACAAACCATGCGAACCAAACACCCCTTGGTAAATGAGGGGTTGATCGGCAAAATCCCAATAATGATGATGCTGACCATTTAATCGCCCAAATCCCGATAAGAATTTACCAAACTTCAACTGCGTATTAAATGGCAGGCTACGTGTGTTAGCATAGGCTTCTTCTACTTCCGCACCTTCTTCGCCCGCATGAATCACAGCAAACAAATCGAAATACCGATCAACAGCCGCAGAGAACGCCAATTCAGCGTAATTGAGGTTAAAACCATTGTTCATATTAAAACCATGGCCGTGCGAATGACCTTCATGCTCACCGCCCAATTCATGAAAAAATCCTGGCATACCCAAAGCGCCATAATCACTATTAGACTGGCTACGATTGACATAGCTGCCATCAAGGATAAGCGCCACATCGGGATTCATATTGCTACCCGAAAATGGATTGCGCTTAATGCCGCCCACTTTCACCGGATCTGACAACCTACGACTGGCTGCTCGCGTTTGATCGAGACTTCCTTGATAACCAGATGCCGCTTTCGGCGCAGGGGTTGACGATGCTGTTGCAGCCGTTGGTGCAACCACTGCTTCAACCTTTTGTGCTTTCGCTTCTAAGGCCTGCATTTGCTGCATCATCTTTTCTAACTGTGCCTGCTGAGCCGCTATTTGAGCTTTGAGTGCCGACAAGTCATCACTAGCGTAAGCACTGAAACCTGCCACCAGCAAGCTAATGGCTAAAGATAATTTGGTTTTTTTCATGTCATTCTCTCGTTGTTTTTTCCATCAATGCAACTGAGCTATAAGGATAACCAGTTTGCTTTTGCCTACTTGTTGCATATAGTAGCGCAGAAAAAGAGCCCATTCAAGCACCCTTTTCTCTGTTTAATCGTTATGCCTCTTCGCACACACCGTGAAAAATCACTTCCACATGCGATACCTTAAATCGTTTAGGTAACTGAATAGGGGGGATCGCTACCTCGGGAAGACAAATCAACTTGCCCGTATTCTCGCAGTAAAAATGCGGATGATGCGCACTGCCCCCATCACCGGCGATAAAACGCCATAGTCGATCTTCGGTCGTCACCTTATGCACCAAACGCTGACGCACCAACCAATCCAAAACACGATAGAGGGTCACACGATCCATCGGCAGAGCAAGATTCGACAATAACTCATCATGCGTCACCGGTTTATCGGCCTGTAACAAGTATGCAAGCGTCATCACGCGTGCACTGGTCACTCGATGCCCCAAAGCACGAATTTGCGTTTCCGCTTGCTGAACGGGCAACTGCATCGACATAGTGGGATGCTTGCTTACCAAGTCACACTATGGGTAATGGCAACACCATACATATAGGCAAACACCAGCAAAGCCAACACCCAAAATAGCGCCTTACGCGCGGGCGTTTTCGCGATTTTGAACGCAAACACACCCAAGGCAATGTAAGCAATCAAGGCAATAATTTTAGCCAACACCCAATCGGTTAACGGACTAATTTCCAAGGTTACCAACAAGGCAATCGCCGTCACTAATAACCCCGTATCCACCACGTGCGGCAAAATACGCACTAGTTTATGTTGTACCCAAGCTTGTCCTTTAATATGCCCTAACCCACGCATAAAAAAACCAAAACCCGATAACAGCACAAACAACACATGTAACTTTAGTAACAACATACAATCCAACTCGCTTTAATAAAATATACGTAATTGTTCTATGCTACCACTTAAAAACAAAATTACAAAATGCTAAACTAATCTACAACAAAGTTATTGAAAGCAAGGCTAACCCATTCATGAAAGTTTACACTCAAAGCAAAGCCGAAGCCGATGCGCTCTTTGAACAAATCGAGCAGGCGTTTGCTCAGCATCAAGTCATCCCCACCCCAATTAACTTTTTAGTGTGGTATGAATATTTTTTAGGTCAAGATGCTCAGCTTAAAGCCATGCTGGATGAAGGCATTCAGCACAACGGTTACAGCAACTTACTCGGTGTAAAAATTTACGAGTCGCTACTAAAAGATAAGCAAGCCGACACCTCCGAACTTGAGCAAGCCTTTCGTAAATTCCTAGAACGCATGATTTCCCGCCTGATGGATTGGACCAAAGGCATGGAAAAACACACGCAAGCGCTCGACACCTACATTCACGATCTCACCACGCGCGGCGATATCGACGCACAAACCTTGGCCAGTTTAACGCACAATGTCTTGGCAACCACACGCTCTATCGTGTCATCACAATCCGACATGCAACAAGAGCTGATTATTGCCACCACTAAAATCAAAGCCTTGCAAAAAGAATTAGCCGAAGCACGCAGCGAATCCATGACCGATACGCTGACGCAATTACCGAATCGACGCGCCTTTAATTTGCGTGTAGAACAAAGCATGCAATCCACCAAACAACAAGATCAACTCTGCCTCATCTTGTTTGATATTGACTTCTTCAAAAATTTCAATGACACCTACGGTCATCTTATTGGTGATGCTGTACTGCGTTTCATTGCAGGTGTAGTACAAAAAGTCATTGAACCCTCTCAGCTCTTAGCACGTATTGGCGGAGAGGAGTTCGCTTTGCTTATTCAGCATGCCAGCTTGGCACAAGCAGAGCAACTGGCAGAACGCATTCGCATCAAAGTAGCGAATAGTCAATTAAAGCGTAAAGATACAGGCGAAATGATTGATAATATTCATATCTCTATCGGTGTTTCTAGCTATAAACCGGGAGAAACCTGGGACGAATGGTATCATCGTACCGATAAAGCACTTTACCACTCTAAAGCAAAGGGGCGTAATCGCACGACACTGGCAGAAAATCCCTAACCTTTAGCGGGTCGATTTGGTTAACGAGTCACCACAGCGCCACGAGTATTATTAGCTGGCGGCTTCAAAGGTGCTGTCTTGGCGTTAGTTCGCTTAGCAGGTTCTGATGCTTTGACCACGCTTGCCAAACTCACCTCACGTGCATCTATCCCTAGCTTTTGCAACTCTGCTCTCAAGCGATTAAGAGTTCGTTGATCGTCATAGGGTCCCATGCGCAGTACGTAGTTTTTACCCGACTTTCCTACCAAGGTAGCCATTTGTACCGCATAACCCTTCTGCACCAAACGCCGACGTTCGGATTGAGCTTGAGCCTCGTTAGGAAGCGATAAAAGCTGAAGATACATAGGAGCTTTAGTTTTAACTGCTAATGGTTGGACACCTGTCAGTACGACATCCTTAGGCAATTCACCATAAAAGGTATATTTCACCGCATTCGGATCTTCAGGTTGAGATTCAGATAGCATAGGTACTGCTTTTTTAACGGGTTCAATGGTCTTGCTTGCCAATGCACTGCGCATACTGGCAGCTGGATCCATACGATTGCGTGTTTCTTCCGACACCCAACCCATTTCAAACGCGAAAGCCAAAAAGAAAGGAGCATATAACAACCAAGCGATACCCACCAAGGTCAAACCCGCGATCAACAACCAACTGCCTAAACGCAAGCGTTGACGCCGTTTTTCTTGTTGCGCCGCTATTTGTGCCAAACGGGCTATTTCTGCCTGCTCTGCCTGCGCCTTTGCCAAGGCTTCTTGAGCCTCTAACTCTTTGCGGATATGCTTAGGTAACGACTCTCGGCAAACCTTATGGCTTTCTCACGACTTAATTTTGGTTCGCTGATTGCTTTTGTGGTCTCGCTAACGGCGGACTTATGTCCATCAGCAGCATTGGAGGAGACTGGTTGTTTCGGTTTTTTACGAATAACAGATGGGAAAGGCTTAGCAGGCTTATCTTCTGCACGCTGTCCATAGGTTTGTGTCTCTTCACTCTGCTGGGTGCGACGAGGCGCAGGTGCAGTTGACTTGTGACCATATCGATAATCACGCGCCATAGCATTGCCACCTCAATTCAGTCATGATGTGCACTCGCTTACATACGCTCTGGTGCGGAGACACCTAACAGGGTTAAGCCATTCGCCAATACAATGCGTGTTGCCGCCAACAAGGTTAAACGGGCATTGCGTAACGCATCATCTTCTACCAAAATCGGAGTACTGTTATAGTAACTATGCAGCTGAGTTGCCAACTCTTTCAAATAATAAGCAATCTGATGCGGTTCGTGATCACGCGCGGCTAATTGAATCGCTTCGGGGAACTGAGTCAATTTTTGCGCCAATTCTGCTTCCGTTTCTTCGGTCAGTAAGGCTAACTGCGCCAGCCCTAAATCCGACTGCCAAACACTAAACCCTTTCATTACTGCCTGAGTAAAGACCCCGCAACAACGCGCATGAGCATACTGGATGTAGTATAGCGGATTCTCATTACTTTTCGATTTAGCTAAATCCAAATCAAAATCCATGTGTTGATCGCAACGACGCATGACATAGAAAAAGCGCGTCGCATCCGTACCAATTTCTTCACGCAACTCGCGCAGGGTCACAAATTGCCCCGAACGTGTCGACATAGACGCCTTTTCAGCACCACGGTAGAGTACGGCAAACTGCACCAATAGGACTTCTAAACGCGCGTCGTCCTCGCCCATCGCTTGAATGGAGCCACGCACACGCGGAATGTAACCGTGGTGATCAGAACCCCAAATGTTAATGATTTTTTCATAGCCACGCGATAGCTTGTTGTAATGATAGGCAATATCGGAAGCAAAATAGGTTTTAATACCGTTATCACGCACGACGACACGATCTTTGGCATCACCGTAATCGGTTGAGCGAAACCAGATAGCCCCCTCTTTTTCGTAGAGCTTACCTGCCGCTTCTAAACGTGCTAAAGCCGCATCAACAATGCCTGTATCCATGAGCGAGCGCTCACTGAACCAGTTATCATAATGCACACCAAACTCGGCCAAATCTTCTTTAATGTCAACCAAAATGTCGTGCAACACACGATCTAAAATCAGACGATAACGCTCACTACCGAGCAACTGACGCGCATTGACAATGATGTCGTCAATGTGCGCTTCTTTATCGCCACTCACCACCTGACCCGATGCGTCTAATACCTGATCGGCAGACACATTGGCAAACACATCGCTGGCACTGGCGCGCAAGGCCTCACCCTGCTCACTAAGCAAAGCTCGAGCAGTGGTAATAATATAATCACCTTGATAACCGTTACTGGGGAAAGTAAAAGTTTCGCCACACAAAGCCAAATAGCGCAACCAAACACTGACGGTGAGAATATCCATCTGACGGCCAGCATCATTAACATAGTATTCTGCCTCAACCTGATAGCCTGCATGACGCAATAGCGAAACCAGTGCTGAACCATAGGCAGCGCCACGTCCATGTCCTACGTGAAGTGGTCCTGTTGGGTTAGCTGAAACAAACTCAACTTGTACCAGCTTGCCCTCACCGGCATTGATTCGCCCGTAATCGGCTGTCTTTTCTAAAATAGTCGCTAAGGCGGCAAACTTGGCGGCTGCTTGTACACGAAAATTAATAAAGCCTGGACCGGCAATTTCTGCGCCAACCAACCAGTCAGCACTAGGCAAATGCGCAATTAATTGCTCTGCCAAAGCTCTCGGATTTAACCCATTGGGTTTAGCCAGCATCATCGCCACATTGGTGGCAAAGTCACCATGACTCTTATCGCGCGGTAATTCGATTTTAATGTGAGTAGGATCGAATTGAGCAATCTGACCTGAGTCACGTAATTGCGTTAAACCAGAGACAACGAGAGAGTGCAAAGCTTGTTTCATGATGACCATTTTAGAGCAAGAATTAGAGATAATGTTCAATTTTAGCCTAATTGTCAGCAGATAACCACTGATTCAGACCTTACCTAGCCATCAACCTTGATTTATGTGATAATGATGGGCTATTAATTCATAATCTATACAGCAAAGACCGCCATGAAATACACTACTGACGACCTGCGCATTCGCACAATGACCGAGGTCATTTCACCGCAAGAGCTGCATGCCCGCTACCCAATGACAGAGCGTGCGTCTAAGTTAATTCATGATACGCGCGCGCAAATTCACGACATCCTAAACGGTAACGATGACCGTGTATTAGCTGTAATTGGTCCATGCTCTATCCACGATCCTGATGCTGCGCGTGAATATGCCAGCCGCTTACTCGAAGTGAAAAAACCTTACGAAAAAGAGCTACTCATTGTCATGCGTGTTTACTTTGAAAAACCGCGCACCACAGTGGGTTGGAAAGGACTCATTAATGATCCTAATTTAGATGAGTCTTTTCAAATCAACAAGGGGTTGGCCTTAGCGCGAGGCTTACTGCTTGACATCAACAGCATAGGTATGCCAGCTGCAACTGAATTTTTAGACCTGATTTCTCCGCAATACATTGCCGACTTAGTCAGCTGGGGCGCTATTGGTGCCCGCACCACCGAAAGCCAAGGGCATCGCGAGTTGGCTTCTGGCTTATCCTGCCCTGTTGGCTTCAAAAATGGTACCGATGGCAATGTCCGCATTGCCATTGACGCTATTCGCGCGGCAGAGCGTTCTCACATTTTCATGTCGCTCACCAAAGAAGGTCGCTCAGCTATTTTCCATACTAAGGGTAATGATGACTGCCACATTATCTTACGTGGTGGCAATGGCGAACCTAACTACACTGCACCTCATGTCGCTGATGCGGTCGATAAACTCGCTAAAGCGGGCTTGCGGCAAAAGTTAATGATCGACTGTTCTCATGCCAACAGCAACAAAGACTTCCGTAAACAAACGCTCGTTGCTGACAACATCGCCGAGCAACTCACGGCAGGCAATCAAAGCATTATGGGCGTGATGATTGAAAGTCATTTGGTCGAAGGTCGTCAAGACGTGAAAGCTGGTTGCGCCCTCACCTATGGACAAAGCATCACCGATGGCTGTTTAGGCTGGGAAGCCAGTGTCGATAGCTTAGAAGCCCTCGCCAACGGCGTACAGGCAAGACGTAAGGTATGGTCTTGACTTTTTATTAAGATAAACAAGCCCCATCAAAAAAAATCAAAAAAACCGCCTAACGGCGGTTTTTATTACTTAAGTAGCAAGGCGAATCGATTAATGAGATCCGCAACCACCCGCACCACATCCAGAGTCAGCGCTATCCTTAAAGCCCATCTTACGCAAAATGATGTCTAGCGGACAAAAACCAGTGATCGAGAACTGGAACAGGTTAAAGCCAACAAAAGCAGTCAACCACAACCAACTCATTTCCGTAATATCGACAGAGCCCGACATGTGAGCCAATAAAATACTGATCATGATCATCAGACCAGCAAACAAATTAATTACACGAGAAACGGTCATAATATTGATATCCTTCATTAATAAATTTCAGTATTATACAAGACACGCATCACAAAAGGAAACGCAGTCAGAATTACGCACAAAAACAGCAATCAATGCCTTGCAAGCCAGCTTCAGCTAAGCTAAAGTGATATCAACAAGTCAAATAATAATGATCAAGAGGTATGCATGTTGAATGACCTAACCCTACTTAGACAACCGATTCTCGATGCACAAATGACCATCATTGGTTATGAACTCATCATGCAGCCCATCGCTAGCAGTGGTCAAGTTGCCATGGACTGCTTTATGCAATTACACCAAACACACAACTTGACTGAATTGGCAGGCGGTGCGCTCATTTTTTTACGCGCCAATCAATTACAGTTAACCGAAAACCTATTAAATTTGATACCTAACCCCAACCATCTGATCATCGAAGTTGAAGCATCTGTGGCACAAGAGCCCGAAACACTTAAACTGCTAAAGAGCTTGCGCCAAGGCGGTGTTCGCTTATGCTTAAGCGATTATCAAGCAAACAGTGCCGATCACGACCGCGTTGCCAGCGCCTGCCAGTATGTTAAGGTTAACCTAGACAATTGTTCGGGGCAGAATTATCGAGATGTGATTGAAAAGCTCCATAAAGCTTCGCTAAAAGTCATAGCTCAAGATGTGTTAGACGAGTCTTGCTTGCACGACCTCAAAGCAAGTGGCTTTGATTATTTTCAAGGCTTTTTCTTTACCAATCCGATTGTCCTACATGGCAAGAAACTCAGCGCCAGCAAATTAAACCTGTTACACTTGCTTTCAAAAGTCAATAATAATGACACCGAGCTGGATGCATTATCAGAAATCATCAGTCATGATGTCGCACTGAGTCATAAATTACTGACCGCGATTAATCAACCACAGCATAATTTGCCCATCAAAGTTACCTCAATTAGCGATGCCATTCGTTATATGGGATTAAAGCGCTTAAAATTGTGGATTAGTATGATTTTGATGTCCGAAGTGGATGAAAAGCCTCAAGCGCTGATGGAAACATCGCTCGTACGCGCCAAACTCTGTGAGCTGTTGGCCGAACATGGTGGACATAAAGGCGAAAAAGACAGCTATTTTCTAGTGGGTTTGTTCTCAACACTAGGCGCTTACTTCGACTTACCGCAAGATGAAGTGTTGGATGAACTGCCGATTGCCGAACATTTAAAAACGGCCATGCTCGATTATCAAGGTCCAGTCGGACAAGCCTTATGGATTGCCAAACAATTTGAAAACCCTTATGCCGACCTCATGTCTTTGACCTATGAAGACGCAGCGATTATGGACCTATCGAACCACTACTTAGCCGCTGCGCGTTGGGGAAGCATGGTAATGCGAGATACTCAATGACCCAAATCAGTCGCAACCCTTGGACGAGAGAACTGCTGGCAGAAGTTGCATTCACTGATGCGCTTGTGCTGGAGCAGACCCTGCAAAAAGCGCAACAAGCCTTTAAAAATTGGCATAAGCATTTTGCCATTTATGAACGACTCGAACCGATTGAAGCCCTCGCGCTGCTATTACGCCAACAGCGAGAGACCCTTGCTCGACTCATTACACAAGAAATGGGAAAGCGCTATATCGAGTCACTGGCAGAGATAGACAAGTGCGCTTGGTTATGCGAAGTCTATGCCCGCCATAGCATCGACTGGTTAGAACCCGAGCATATTGCCACAGAAGCACGCAAAAGCTTCGTGCAACCCCTTCCGTTAGGGGTTATTTTACTGGTCATGCCGTGGAATTTTCCCTTCTGGCAGGTTATTCGTGCCGCCATTCCAGCCATCATTGCAGGCAATAGCGTGTTGTTAAAGCATGCGAGTAATGTGCCCTTGTGTGCACAAGCACTATTCGCCCTATTTCAAGAAGCTGGCTTCAAAGAAGGATTGTTTAATGTTGTTTTTGTGCCAGGCAATCAGGTGGAAAAGCTGGTGCGCCATCCACACATTCGTGGCGTCAGTCTCACCGGTAGCGAACCCGCAGGACGTTCGGTTGCCCAAGTAGCGGCTGGATATTTCAAGAAGGTGGTGCTCGAATTGGGCGGTTCGGATCCTTTTATTGTATTGGAAGACGCCAATCTGAGTCTAGCATTAGATACGGCCATTCAATCCCGTTTCGCCAATGCGGGACAAAGCTGCATTGCGGCTAAACGCTTTATTATCGACAAATATCATTACGCTGATTTTTGTGAGGCGCTAACGGAACGTATTCAACAACTGAAAATGGGTGACCCGATGGACCCAGAAACGGACATAGCGCCACTGGCACGCGCCCAGCATTGTGACGAATTACATGAACAAGTCACCGAAACACTCAACTCAGGCGCCAAGTTGTGTTGTGGTGGTCGCAAATGGTCGGAACATGACGGCTGCTATCAACCGACACTACTCGCGAATGCCATGCCAGGCATGAAAGCATTTGACGAGGAAACCTTTGGTCCTGTCGCAACCATTACCAAAGCTAGTGATATTCAACATGCCATTTCATTAGCCAACAGCAGTCATTTTGGACTGGGTTCGACTGTCTTCACTCAAGACAGTACCACCGCACAAACCATTGCCGAAAACCTGCGCACAGGCTGTACTTACATTAATGGATTAATGCGCTCTGATCCCCGTTTGCCTTTT
>JACXUY010000150.1 GCA_014763665.1 Gammaproteobacteria bacterium | reverse complement strand
AGGATGAATGTTCATGCTGTGATTGCCTCTTGCTTTGATTGAAGTCAGTCTATAATCTCTGCTTTGCATCCATCAATGAGATAGAGGGATTTTAGATAATTATAACTCATCCAATCAGTGGAGTCCCAACAGCTAATAAAGGTTTCAAATATTTTCCTGTCCAGCTGTGCTCACAGTCGGCAATCTGCTCGGGCGTGCCTTCGGCAATGATTTGACCACCACCGCTACCCCCTTCAGGACCTAAATCCACCAGCCAGTCGGCGGTTTTAATGACATCGAGATTGTGTTCAATAACGACAATGGTATTGCCATGATCACGCAGTCGATGCAGTACGGTCAGCAGCAATTCAATGTCGTGGAAGTGTAGTCCTGTGGTGGGTTCATCCAAAATATACAGCGTATTACCGGTATCCCGTTTAGACAGTTCTTTCGCCAGCTTAATGCGTTGCGCTTCGCCACCTGAAAGAGTGGTCGCACTTTGTCCTAATTTAATGTAAGACAAGCCAACATCCATGAGCGTACTCAGTTTGCGCTTTAAGCTAGGCACGGCATCGAAAAAGACCAGTGCATCTTCAATGGTCATGTCTAAAATGTCGGCAATATTTTTGCCTTTGTACTGAATGTCGAGCGTTTCCCGATTGTAGCGACTGCCATGACAAACATCGCAAGGTACATAAATATCTGGTAAAAAATGCATTTCGACTTTAATAACACCATCGCCTTGGCAAGCTTCGCAACGCCCACCTGCAACGTTAAAACTAAAACGCCCCGGTGTGTATCCACGTGCGCGGGATTCGGGTACGCCCGCCAGCAATTCACGAATGGTGGTGAAGAGTCCGGTATAGGTCGCTGGATTAGAGCGCGGCGTGCGTCCAATCGGGCTTTGGTCGATGTTAATGACCTTGTCGAAGTGTTCTAGTCCGCTAATGCTGCTATAGGCTTCAGGGTGAAGGCTAGCACCATTGAGTTCATTAGCGGCGAGTCGGTAGAGGGTATCATTAATTAGTGTCGATTTGCCTGAACCCGATACGCCGGTAATACAGGTGAACAAGCCAGCGGGTAGGCGGAGCGTGACATCTTTCAGATTGTGCGCACTCGCACCCGTTAATACCAGCTCTTTGCCGTTTGGCTGACGACGTTCTGGTAACTGAATGCCTCGCTTGCCCAATAGGTATTGCCCTGTCAATGATGCCGCTGTGTTGGCGACTTGTTCGGGTGTGCCTTGAGCAATGATGTGTCCACCATGCACGCCAGCACCGGGTCCAATGTCGATCAAATAATCGGCTTGGCGAATGGCGTCTTCGTCGTGCTCAACGACGATGACGCTATTGCCCAAATCACGTAGGCGTCGCAAGGATTGTAGCAGCCGGTCATTATCGCGCTGATGTAAACCGATGGAGGGTTCGTCCAGCACATACATCACACCCGTTAGCCCTGAACCAATTTGACTGGCAAGGCGAATACGCTGTGCTTCGCCGCCTGATAGGGTTTCGGCACTGCGTTCGAGCGTTAAATAGGACAAGCCGACTTGAATGAGGAAGCCAAGACGATTGCGAATTTCTTGCAAAATCTTATCGGCAATTTGCGCCTTATTACCCGTTAGTGTCAGCTGGCTGATCCATTCGTGTAGTTCAGTTAAGGACAACCGGGTCAGTTCGGGTAAAGATTTGTCGGCAATAAAGACATGACGCGCGGTTTTGTTAAGGCGTGTCCCGTCACAGCTCGCACAGGCTTGCACCACGCGCAGTTGTGACAGTTCGCTGCGTACCGATTCGACATCGCTATCTCGATAGCGTCGTTCAAACCACGGCAAGATACCTTCCCACGGACGAGGTGCGTCGGAATAACGACCACCAGGCAAAGCAATGCGCTCATTGCCGCTGCCGTGAATGAGTTTTTGTTGTAAGTTGTCGTCGAGGTCTTGCCAAGGTGTTTCTAAATCGAAGCCATAGGGTTTCGGCACTGCGTTCGAGCGTTAAATAGGACAAGCCGACTTGAATGAGGAAG
>JACXUY010000015.1 GCA_014763665.1 Gammaproteobacteria bacterium | reverse complement strand
CAACAAAGGCTTTGTTGAAGCCTCTGGCTACAGCGAATCAGAACTCCTTGGCAAGCCACACAATATATTGCGCCATCCCGACATGCCCAAGGAAGCCTTCAAAGACTTATGGGACACCATTCAAGCAGGACGCCCTTGGTTTGGTCTGGTCAAGAATCTACGTAAAGATGGACGTCATTACTGGGTTGCTGCCAATGCTAGCCCGATTTACACCAACGGCCAAATAACAGGTTATGTTTCTGTTCGCTATCCCGCGACGACAGAACAAAAAGCCTTAGCTGAGCGCTTGTATGCAGATATCCGTGCTGGTCAAAGCAAGATGCCCTGGACGCCTAAACCCAGCTTCGACCGCTGGACCATTGCCGGCATTGCTGCGGCAACAATTGGTTTAATTGCGCCTTATGTCACCAATAATTTAGCATTGATTATTTCGTCAACACTAGTCACTGCAGCAGGTCTAGGAGCCATTGTTTGGCGCACCAATAGCTTATCACAACCCAACGAACAACAACTCAAAGCCATTCACGATTTGGGTAATGGCTTATTCCGTGACCCGATTCCCGGTAACGATGCCTGGACCAATGCCTTAAACCTCATCCGTACTCGTATCGGACAAAACGCCAGCAATACCTTTGATGCCGCACGCGAAAGTGCGGTACTCACCGCGGCAATGAATGCCGCCAGCACCAACCTAATGGTTGCTGATGCGCACTTCAACATCATTAGCATCAATACTTCGTTAGCGACTATGTTTAAGCGTAATGAAGCTAAATTAAAAGCTCAACTGCCTAACTTCTCCGCCGCTAATGTTGTTGGTAGCAATATGGATATTTTTCATAAAAACCCCGCCCATCAGCGAGCGATGGTTGCAGCGCTCACACAGCCCCATAGCACCGAAATATCCATAAACGATATCAAATTGAAATTAACGGTTGTTCCCATTCTATCTGGCTCTCGCAAAATCGGTTACGTCGTCGAATGGTTGGATGTCACCGAGCAACGTCATATTGAATCCGCACTAGCCAATACCATCGAAAATGCAAACAAAGGCATTGTTAGCAATCGCATTAGCGTGGACGGTTTACAGGGCTTCTATCTTTCAGCGGCCACGAACATCAACACGCTTCTCGAGGGATTACAGCAATTTATGGCAAAAACCCTTTTTAACATCGGTGAAATAGCCTTTAATCGACTGGGTGGTCAGCTAACTGGAGATTATCAGGGCACTTATGCCATGACTCAAAACGCCATCAATGTTGCTTTGCGTAATCTAAATGAAATGGTTGGACAAGTGCAGTTTGCGGCTAACTCGGTTAATCACGCCATGCATGAACTGGCAGAGGGTATGGAATCCTTTTCAGGACAAGTACAAACACAAGCGGCAGCCATTCAACAAACTTCGGCTGCAACAACTCAGCTCTTATCCAGTGTAGAGCAAAACCTAGCTGCCATTGAGCAGACGAATTTGGTCACCGGCAGAGCAACTCAACAAGTTCTGAACGGCGCAAAAATCATGGATAGAACCCTAGAAGCTATGCAAACTGTTCAGGCTTCAGGTCACAAAATTGCTGAGATTGTTGGCATTATCGATAGCATTGCCTTCCAAACCAATCTGCTAGCGCTCAATGCGGCTGTGGAAGCGGCACGCGCTGGTGAACATGGTCGTGGTTTTGCTGTTGTTGCAGGCGAAGTGCGCAGCCTGGCAGGAAAGTCTGCCGAAGCAGCTAAAGACATCAAACAACTCATTGAAACCAGTGTTAGCCAAATTAATACGAGCTCGATGAGTGCACAGGAAGCGAGTAGCGCCTTAACTGAGGTCAAACAAGCCATTGAAAATCTCAACCACATTATCGGTCAGGTAAGCGATGCCAGCAAAGAGCAAAAATCAGCAATTCATCAGGTTAACTTAGCCATGTCGGATATGGACGGCGTCAGTCAGCAAAGTGCCGCCTTAGTTGAAGAAATCAGCGCCAGCACAGAAAATGTGGCTCAAAGTATGTCTGAATTGAATCGATTGATTAACAGTTTTGAACTCAGCAACGAAGCGAAAAGCATTGCCAAACACGGACGCAGCCCTTTAGCCGACATGAAACAGGCTCATCTAAACTGGCGCATTAGCGTTGCGAATATTTTGAGTGGTGCGGTTACCCAGGTTAACCTAACAGATATTGCCAATCATCACATATGTGGTTTGGGTAAATGGCGAAATTCAGAGGGGCGTAAGTTTGATGGATTGCCTGTTACCAAGGCTTTGGATGAAAAACACGCTCTTTTCCATCGTATCGTTGCCCAAGCGTGTGAGGCTGCCTTGCAAAAAGACTTTTCGACTGTCGATCAACTATTAATTCAAATTAACAGTATGTCAGACGAAATTGTGCATCTGTTAACCGAGTTAGAGTCCAAAATGGGGCGCCACGCAACGCCAGAGTTTGTTTCTAAAGTAGTGCAAGCCAAAGCACGTAACCAAACTCGCCTAGCCAGTGCAAGTAATGCATTACCTGCTCCTAAAGCCGCAGATGATGAGTGGAGTGAATTCTAACAGTGAGGTGTTTTCCCTCTCATAAAAAAAGCCCAGCACAAGTTGCTGGGCTTTTTAATGGGCGCATGCACAAAGCTGCTTAGTAGTCGGTCATGGTGACGGCTCGAAAACTGCCTAGGGGCAAGTCGTCGAGTGTTATCTGACCAATGCGATAACGAATTAAACGCAAGGTGGGGAACCCCACTGCTGCGGTCATACGCCTGACCTGTCGATTACGTCCTTCACGAATGGTTAAACTCAACCAACTGGTGGGAATAGCCGCTCGATAGCGCACTGGTGGATTACGCGACCACAAACCAGCTGGTTCAGTCATCATCTGCGCCTGTGCTGGCTGAGTCATGCCATCTTTTAACTGCACGCCCTTGGCCAAGCGCGAGATGGCATCGCTCGTTATCTCGCCTTCGACTTGCACCCAATAGGTTTTGGGCAACTTATGCTGCGGATCACTAATACGGGCTTGCAGACGACCATCATCCGTCAATAACAACAATCCCTCGCTGTCATAATCCAACCGACCGGCTGGGTAAACACGAGGGATATTAATAAAGTCTTTTAAAGTCAGCTTACCCCCTTCTGGTGAGAATTGACTCATCACCTGAAAGGGCTTATTAAACGCAATGAGCATAACGAAAACCGAACCTTAACGCGATGTTAAGCGAGGCAGACTCCGTTGCGCAGCAACCTGTCCTGACAGAATCATTTGCTCCGCCGCCGTGATTTCGGCTAACGTTGTTTTCACCGCTTCACGTAATTCACCAAAGTCGGCATCGGTAATCACCACACCACGGTCACGGCGATCGAATAATTCCTTAGCAATGGCAACCGCATGCTCTTTTTTCTGATCAATACTGGCATAACGGCCTTGCATTTCAGCAATACCGGCAAAATGATCGGTTAAGCCAGTACTGGTTTCGGGCTGGCTATTGGGTGTGAGCAAGGCCACTTCCGTTTTCAATGCCCAAGTGCGCATTAACCGACGCGCACGCGCATAACGGAAATCATTGGCAGCAACAGCTGCGTCTAACAAGCCATTCAAGTTGGTGAGCTTAAAGAAAGACAAACTACCCAACACACTGTGCGACTGTTGACTAATGTGTTCGGCGGTATGGCTAATAGCCTCAACACCCGCCGTATTTTCTTGAATGGCGCTATCGAGTACACTAATCGCTTGGTGTAGCTCATTGACTCCCGTAGCCGTTTGTTCGGCAGAAACGCGCATTACCGAAATACGTTCTTGCACCTGTTGCGCACCCTGCTCCACCTGCGCCACAGCCAATTCAGTTTGTTTGACCTGCTCATTACCACGAGCAACATCAGCAACCGCACTGACAATTAACTGGCCAATATCTTTGGCAGCATCGGCTGTTTTTTGCGCCAAACTGCGCACTTCACCCGCCACCACAGCAAACCCACGACCATGCTCACCCGCACGAGCCGCCTCTACTGCCGCATTCAGCGCCAACAAATTAGTTTGGAAAGCAATGCCGTCAATCATAGCGACAATGCTTTCTATTTGCTGACTCTTCTGTTGAATGGTTTGCATGGCTTCGACGGTGCCTGCCATGACGTGACGCGTTGTTTCCACATGCGCTTGCATTTGCTGCATGAGGCTAGCGACATCATTCGCCTGAACTTGCATTGATTGTGCTTGACGCTGCATCTCTTCCGCAGTGGCTGAGCTTTGCTCTAAGGCAGAGGCTTGTTGCTGCATTTGCCCAGAAATGTTACCAATGCTATGATTAACCTGCATCACGCCATGCACAGCCTGCTCTAGGCTGGTGCGCACTTCGGTAATCATGGAGGCAATATTGGTCATCGACAAGGTCATGGCATTTTGCACCATACCCACTTCACCCTTCTGATCGATGCGTGGCACAGCTTCAATACTACCCGTGGTTTGATTCACCATCACATGCCCAAAATCGGTAAGCGCTCCGCCAATGGCATCTAAGGTATTATTAATACAGTTTTTTAATTTTAGTAAGTCACCATGACAGTCTACCTCAACACGATGTGTCAGATAGCCTTGTTCCATTTGCACCATGACGCGGCTAATATCGGCAATCACCGAACACACATCGTGCATGGCCTGATCAACCTGCTGACGGAAAGCTGGCGCAACGCGCTCATCCATTTTAATGTCAAAACGTCCCGCCGACAGCCCTTGCATCACTTTCGTTAACTCATCCATCATGAAAGAAACGCTTTGCGCTGAAGCATTCACACCTTGTTGTAGTTCAGCAAGATCGCCTGCAAACTCACCCGTTAAACGCTTCGAAAAGTCGCCCTGACCAATCGCCGCCACAACCTGGTTCGCTTGTGAAACGCCATGGGCAATTTGCTTAAATACCTGCGTTAAGGTGGTGACCATGCGACCTACCTCATCATCTGACTGATAAGTCACTGCTAAATTCAGGCGCCCTGTATTAACCACTTGCTGTAAGCCTTGTTCAACCTGCTGCAAGGGTTGTGACACCACACGTCGGATAACATAAACCAGTATCGCCATCAGCACCAACAACATAATCACCACGATCACCAGCATATCAATGATGATGGTATCGATACGTTGCACCATCAATTGCAGCTCAGGATGATCCAAATTCATACCCACTAATCGGTAACCAATATTTTTTCCTTCGCTGCTAACCAAGGGAACCATAACGACCGCTTTGCCGTTTTGAATGTCAAAACCTCGGTCAATAATCTGCTGAATGTTAAGCGAAGCAAACCACTCTTGCGATGCTTTATACTGGGTAGGATGCGCTAAACGATAACCACCCAAAACAGGGTTGTCTTTTCCTTGTTTGTATAATTCTAATACTTCTGGCAACAACAGCTGCGTCATGAAAATTCCATCATTTTGAGCGCTTGTTTTTACGATAGAACCAAATCCCGCTTGAAACTCAAGAATACCAACGATTTTTCCTGCCTTACTTTTCACTTGTGCTAAAGATACGAGATTTACGCCAGAACGTGCATAGTCGATACCAGTATAACTTGCCACCTCGCCCGATAACACTTTCTTAAATCCTGCGCGAAATATGGCGGACTTTCCACGCAATGAGTCTGGTTCTGTTGCTGCCGAGCGCATCAAAATATTGCCTTCGGCATCAAAGGCATTCAACCTGATATTTTTATGCTCGGTTAACTCTTTGAATTGATGGGGGATCTTTTCTAGGTAATATCTCAACGACACATGATCTTTAATCACAAACAAATCAGGAAGTTCTGGTGTTGTAGCTAGTGTAGCAACGAGAGCTGCTGATCCCGCCTTCATTTTTTCAACGATCCTTTGCTCTAACAACCTCGTTTTGGTGTTTAGCAGCATCGCTGCGTTTTCATTAATCATGTCTTTTTTTAGTTTTACAATGCCTGCCAGACCTACTGCCAATACAATCAGCGCCGCAATGATCATTCGCACCATCAACTTTTTGGCTATACCGCTCATAAACACCTCTTTTAGTGAAATTTAGAAACGCCGATAAGAGACAACATACTATGCCTTACCATAGTAGAACTCTCCATTAAATTTTGATTAAATGGTTCATAAAGTTTTTTAGGATCAAGTTCAGCAAAATGAATCCATTAAATACGCGCGACTCCCGAATCCACCGCGGCTTGATACACCGCTTGCGATACGCGCTCGCGTAAGCGTAAGTCGTTGGCTTTAGGCAAAATATAATCGACACCAAAGCTAAGGCTTTGCAGATTATTCGCTAACAACACTTCAGCAGGAACAGGTTCATGCGCTAAGCTGGCAATGGCATCAACTGCGGCTAGCTTCATGGCGGTGTTAATTTCTTTACTACGGGCATCTAAAGCACCGCGGAACAAGTAGGGGAAACACAACACATTATTCACTTGGTTAGGGTAGTCACTGCGACCTGTCGCCATAATGACATCACTACGCACTGATTTCGCTAAAGCCGGTTGAATTTCGGGATCGGGATTGGCCATGGCAAAGACAATCGGCGTGCTGGCCATGCTGGATAACATTTCGGGGGTCAGCAAATTCGGAGCTGACAAACCAATAAACACATCTGCGCCGACCAGAGCTTCGGCCAAAGTACGTGCGCTGGTTTCGACGGCAAATTGCGCCATGTGTGGTGCTAAATCGGTCATGCCTGTGTGCAATACGCCCACTTTATCGACCACCAGAATATTCGGCTTTTGCGCACCCAAGTCTAACAATAAATTGAGCGATGCCGTGCCTGCTGCACCGGCACCAACCAGCACAATCTTAGCCTCTTCTAAGCGCTTGTTAGCGATGCGTAAGGCATTGGTTAAACCCGCAGCCAAGACAATGGCGGTACCATGTTGGTCATCGTGAAAAACCGGAATATCGAGCATGGCTTTTAAGCGGTTTTCCACTTCGAAGCATTGTGGTGAGGCAATGTCTTCTAAATTAATGCCACCAAAGGTCGGCGCAATATTGGCAATGGTGCGAATCAGCTCTTCGGTGTCAGTGCAATCGACTTCAATATCAATCGAATCAATACCGGCAAAGCGTTTGAACAATAACGCCTTACCTTCCATCACTGGTTTAGATGCCAGAGCACCTAAATTACCCAAGCCCAAAATCGCCGTACCATTAGAAATGACCGCCACTAAATTGCCTTTCATGGTGTATTTATAAGCATCACTGGGCGTCGCGGCAATGGCTTTCACCGGCTCGGCGACACCTGGACTATACGCAAGAGTCAGATCACGCGCGGTTTCAGCAGGCTTGCTCAGTTCAATCGACAGCTTACCCGGTGTCGGGTATTGGTGATAATTGAGCGCATCTGTTTTCAAATCGCCTGTTGCTCCTGGAACAACCGATGAGGGCACTGTTTTAGATTGTGCCTGTTGCTCGGCTTCTGGCTGATCCAGCAAGCCATTTTCTAATACATCTTTAGCGACATTCATTAATTTGTTCCAGTTCATAAGGTTAACCTTGAAAGCGTAAATTTTGAAAAGGGTGTTGCGACTTCCAGCGATAGGCATGAAAATTGCGCTGATCGGTTGTTAACATACGTCCATGTGCCAAGTGTTCAGCAAGAACGACCAAAGAAGCATCGGCTGAATCCATCGGCAAGTCAGCATATTTTTCCATCGCCTGAATAATACGCTTGGCATGTGTTGGCTGATCTAAGTGATACAACTGAAAAGCGCCTTGTGCATGTTGGGAATCGACTGATTATCTATTTTTTTATAAACAAATCAGGATGGTTTGTTTGCCATTCTCTCAGCTTGGTCATAGGTGAAACATGCCCAAGGTTCTTTTGTAGGATGTGGTGATTATACAGCATGAGATACTCCTCTAGCTTGTCTTTAAGTGTTGTGATGATCTAAATTGTGTTTGCGCCAATAGCTGGCTAATTCGACCATTAAATCGCTCTACCATGCCGTTGGTCTGTGGCTGACGAGCAGGAACACTCCCGTACTTTTTAGCCACAAATTCAGCAAAATCAATGAGTTCATTTTATTTGTCTTCGGGCAAATCTTTAACCATGTCGATTAACTGTGTTAGTCCCATGTCACACCTCCGCAAAAAATTGAGTTACTTTATGCGCTAGTTTACTCAAAAAATGCGCTTCGTGTTCATCATCATGAATAAACAAATACTCGAATGCGGGAAAATCACCTTGAACTTGCTCATGTTGCGACAAAAACCAGCTTTCAACAAAGGCTTTACGTTTTTGAAAATCGGGTTGCGCGGCAAAGCCTTCGCCCTTGGTTTCGACGATCAGCACTTTACGCATGTGTTAGCGGCTGGCATCGCGTTGTACAATCCCTCAAAATCGGTTTTAATGCTTTTGAACTGGTAAAAGGCGAGGCGGATAGCGGCTTGAATCTGCTCCTGATTGTACACAAGGTTGGTATAGCATTTGACGCAAGCAACGGCAAGCGGTTTGTAATGTCATGGTATTAGGGCAATCGCCTTTTTGCGATAACAATACCCCTGTTAAACGGCGACAATCCCAGCCCTCTTTGCCTACCTGTACGAGTAGCACAATCTGAATACGAGAATGCGGCATATCCAAGGCAGTAAAAGCGAGTTCTGCTTCTTTGCTCACTTTATAGATGCTATTACCTTTGTGGTATTTCAAAATGATATCGCTGGGAATACCCATTGATAATAACAAGGGATAAATTTGCGTTTCTAAGCGTTCGATACTACCGCAATAAATAGCCAGCTTGGCACAAGCACCATTGGCATAAGGCTTAGTAGCAAACGACGCCATAAAACAGCTTTTTAATGGTGGCTAAGGCGTCAGTGTCTGGATGAGCAATCAGGTGCTGATAAAGCTCTGCATAAAGCATACCGCCATTGCTCAGTTGAAATCGTGCTAAATCGAATAACCCTTTTAAAGCAACGTTAGACTGCAAGGCTGTGCGTAGGTTATGCGAAATAGCAAGCTGATTTAGGTCATCGTCATTAACCAGAAAGCCTTCGCTAATTTACTGCCACAGGGGTTTATTTTGTCCTGCTATTTTGAGATACAATTAAACCGTTAACGCGCCTAGTTGAGCATCTCTTAACTTGCCTTGCTGTTGCATATAGGTAAACACAAACCTCGCTGACAAGCGGGTTGCTGTGACCATGTTAGCGCACGATCTTGGATAATTTGCCAATGCATTAGCGATACTCAGTTAGTCGTTAAACACAAAGGTTAAATTGTAACAGAAGCCGACATCGCAGAAGTAAAAAAGGCCGCTTGCGCGGCCTTTCTCATTCCCATCACACGCCCATATAATCGAGCATGGCATTGGCGGCTTTGCGTGCATCATCAATGGCATGGACAACAAGGCTAGAGCCGCGCACCATGTCACCACCGGCGAAAACTTTAGGATTACTGGTTTGGAAAGCGTATTCCTGTGCTTCTTGGCAGGCGACACGACCACGGCTATCGGTGCTGATGTTATGTTGTGCAAACCAAGGCGCAGGACTCGGTTGGAAACCGAAGGCAACAATCACCGCATCGCAAGGGATGATCTGCTCAGAATCCGGTACAATTTCCGCCACACGGCGCCCAGAAGCATCTGGCGCACCCAAACGGGTTTCCGCAACCTTAATACCTTCGACTTTGCCATTACCAACCACTTCAATAGGCGCACGGTTAAAGATGAACTTAACGCCTTCTTCCTTAGCATTAGCCACTTCTTTACGCGAACCGGGCATATTGGCTTCGTCACGACGATAAACGCAATAGACTTCATCGGCACCTTGACGCACGCTAGTACGCGTACAGTCCATAGTGGTATCACCACCACCCAAAACGACCACGCGTTTACCTTTCATATCAATGAAATCGGCAACGTCTTTTTCGTAGCCCAGCAACCGATTGACATTGGCAATGAGGAAGTCTAAGGCCTTAAATACACCAGGCAAGTCTTCGCCTGGGAAGCCACCTTTCATTGCGGTGTAAGTGCCCATACCCAGATAAACCGCATCATAATCGCGCTCTAATTCGGCAAACGTAATGTCTGTACCAACGGTAACGCCCAAGCGGAATTCCACGCCCATGTGTTCTAACACACCACGACGGTAGCGCACCACTTCTTTTTCTAACTTAAAGGGCGGGATACCAAAGGTCAATAAACCACCAATTTCTGGATAGCGGTCGAACACCACGGCTTTAACGCCATTGCGTGCCAAAATATCGGCAGCCGCCAAACCCGCAGGACCGGCACCGACAATGGCCACTTTCTTACCATTAGCCACGACCTTGCTCATATCCGGCTTCCAACCAGTGGCAATAGCCGTATCAGTGATGTACTTCTCCACCGCACCAATGGTCACGGCACCGAAATTGGTGTCGTTCAAGGTGCAAGCTTGTTCACACAAGCGGTCTTGCGGACAAACGCGACCGCACATTTCTGGCAAGGAGTTGGTCTGATGCGACAACTCGACCGCTTTCATGACATTACCTTCCGCAACCAGTTTTAACCAGTTGGGAATATAGTTGTGTACAGGACAAGCCCATTCACAGTAAGGGTTACCACAATGCAAGCAACGATCGGCCTGAATTTTGGCGTGCTCTGCATCGAAATTGCTGTAGATTTCAACAAACTCTTGGCTACGCTCTTGCGCTGGCAGTTTAGGTGGATCGATACGATCTACATTCAAGAAGGTATCTGGACTAGGCTTTTTGTAACTCATCTTATTGTCCTTTCGTAAACAGATCAAGTAAACGATCTAAGCCAATGGCACGCGATTTCACCAACCAGAATTTGCCCACATCACGACTGAAATTCGCTAACAAGGCCTCTGCTGTTGCTGAGCCCGTTTTTTGATGGTATTCCGTCAACAAGGATTTCAAGTAGTGACGATAAGATTGCGTCTCTTCCGTATCGACACGGCAGAACTCAACCATTTCTGGGTTAATACGGTCAGGGCACTGATTATTCGGATCGTACAAGAAAGCCATACCACCCGACATACCAGCACCGAAGTTAACACCTGTATCACCCAGCACCACAACCGTACCACCTGTCATATATTCACAACCATGATCACCGATACCTTCTAGTACCGCCGTCGCGCCAGAATTACGCACACCAAAACGCTCACCACCTGTACCATAAGCAAATAGCTTACCGCCGGTAGCACCATATAAACAGGTATTACCGACAATCGGTGTGGTGTGTGGATCAAAGGCTGAGCCGACTGGCGGTACGATAACAATTTCGCCACCAGCCATACCTTTACCCACATAGTCGTTGGCATCACCTTCTAGGTGCAAGTTCAAGCCACCGGCATTCCACACACCAAAGCTTTGACCCGCCACACCCGTTAATTTCAAGGTAATCGGCTTGTCGCTCATACCGTGATTGCCATAACGCTTAGCGATTTCACCCGACAAACGCGCACCAATAGAGCGACCGGTATTTTTTAAGTGGAAGTGGAAAGTACCACCGGCTTTCGCTTCAATGGCTGGCAACATCGATGTCACCATCTCTTCCGCTTGTTCACCCTTATCCCAAGGCTGATTACGCTGACCATTATTCACTTGTGGCTTATCTTTGCTGACACCGCCATCGCTGAGCAATTTGCTGAAATCGAGCTGACGTTGTTTTTTCGTTGCGCCATCAATCACTTCGAGCAAGTCTAAGCGACCAACCAAGTCTTGCATACGCTTCACGCCAAGCTGTGCCATGAGTTCACGCGTTTCTTCGGCGACAAACTGGAAGTAATGCATGACCATTTCGGGCAAACCGATATAGTGTTCTTTACGCAGGCGCTCATTCTGTGTTGCCACACCCACGGCACAGGTATTGAGGTGACAAATTCGCAAGTATTTACAACCCAAAGCAATCATCGGCGCAGTGCCAAAACCAAAGCTTTCCGCACCCAAAATCGCCGCTTTAATGACATCCAAGCCCGTTTTCAAGCCACCGTCGGCTTGCAGAATAATCTTGTCGCGCAAATCATTGGCACGCAATACTTGATGCGCTTCGGCAACACCCATTTCAAATGGATTACCCGCATATTTCACCGAGGTTAACGGAGAAGCCCCCGTACCACCGTCATAACCCGAAATGGTGATTAAGTCGGCATAGGCTTTCGCCACACCCGCAGCAATGGTACCCACACCTGGTTCTGCTACCAATTTCACCGACACCAAGGCATCAGGATTCACTTGTTTTAAGTCATAAATGAGCTGTGCCAAATCTTCAATCGAGTAGATATCATGATGCGGTGGTGGCGAAATCAGCGTCACACCTGGTACGGCATGACGTAAACGACCGATGGTCGCATCAACCTTTGCACCCGGTAACTGACCACCCTCGCCCGGTTTCGCACCCTGTGCGACCTTAATCTGTAACACTTCAGCATTGACCAAGTAATGTGGCGTAACACCAAAACGACCCGATGCGATTTGCTTAATTTTCGACATTTTAACCGTGCCAAAACGCGCTGGATCTTCCCCGCCCTCACCCGAGTTCGAACGACCACCCAAGCGGTTCATCGCTTCAGCTAAGCCTTCGTGCGCTTCAGGCGACAAAGCTCCCAAGGAAATGCCAGCCGAATCAAAACGTTTTAATACCGCTTCTAAGGGTTCAACCTCATCTAGGGCTAAGGCAGTAGCGGCTTGCTTCACCTTCCACAGGTCACGCAATACCATCGGACGACGGTTATTAACGAGGTTGGCAAAGCGGTCATAGGCCGAACGATCACCCTTCTGACAAGCTTCACGCAAGGCATCCACCACTTGTGGGTTAAAGGCGTGCGCCTCACCGTTAAAGACGAACTTCAACACGCCACCTTGGCTGATACTCTTACGCGGATTGAAAGCGATTTTTGCCAGTTGCGCTTGGTCTTCATGCAGGTCATCAAAATGGGTACCCTCGATACGACTTAACGTACCGGTGAAGCACAAATCAACGATTTCATTACTCAAGCCGACGGCTTCGAATAACTGCGCACCACGGTAAGAAGCAACGGTTGAAATACCCATTTTCGACATGATCTTGAATAGACCCTTATCGATACCCTTGCGGAAGTTGTACAAATACTTGGCTAGGGATTGGCTGTTGTCTAACTCTTTGCCACGATACATATCGGCAATGGCTTCATAAGCCATGTAAGGATAAACGGCCGTCGCACCATAACCAAACAAAACAGCAAAATGATGCGGATCGCGTGCCGTTGCCGTATCGACAATAATGTTGGCATCGCAACGCAAACCGGCTTTAATGAGGCGATGATGCACCGCACCCGTTGCTAACAAAGCATGGGCAGTTAAGCGACCTTCGCGAATCCCGTTATCGGAGAGCACGATCAAGGTCTTACCCGCACGCACCGAAGATTCTGCTTGGTGAGCAATCGACTCAATCGCTGCTTTCAAGCCTAAGCTCGGCTCATAATGCAGGCTAATGATTTCGTACGCATAGTCCGCGTCATTCATCGACAACAACTGGTTAAACTGTGTTGGCGATAGAATAGGAGAAGTTGACTCTAAACGGCGAGCATGTGCCTGAGTTTCTTCAAACACATTCATCTCGCGGCCAAAACAGGTGTTCAACGACATGACAATCGCTTCACGTAACGGGTCAATTGGTGGATTGGTGACCTGCGCGAACACCTGACGGAAATAGTCATAAAGGGGACGTACTTTTTCCGAAAGCACGGCAAAAGGCGCGTCGTCACCCATAGAACCAACCGCTTCCTGACCATCTTCTGCTAACACACGAATGATTTGATCGCGCTCTTCAAATGTGACTTGGAAATACTTCTGGTAAGTTAATGAACTATCGTTATCTAAGGTGAGCAAGTCCGCTTCAGCGTCAGGATTGCCTTCCAGACGCATGTAGCCTGCATCCAACCATTGACGGTAAGGCTGACGCACTTTTAAGCCATCATCGATTGCTGCTGAACGCAACAAGGCACCGGTTGTCAGATCGACTGCCATCACTTGGCCCGGTTTTAAGTGACCTTTCTCAACCACTTCTTCTGGTGCATAGTCGTAAACACCAATTTCCGAAGCAAAGGTAATGTGACGGTCTTTAGTGATCACGTAACGCGTTGGACGCAGACCATTACGGTCAACAGCACAAATAGCATGCTTGCCTGTGTTAATTACAATTCCCGCCGGACCATCCCAAGCTTCCATGTGCATCGAATTAAATTCAAAGAAAGCACGCAAATCCGCATCCATGTGCGGTACATTTTGCCAAGCTGGTGGAATCATCAAACGCAAGGCACGGAAAGCATCCATATCACCCATCATCAATATTTCTAACATATTATCTAGGCTGTTAGAGTCTGACCCGGTTTGCGATACGATGGGTTTAAGGCTCTGTAGCTCTGGCATCAGCTCCGTTTGAAACTTATTAGCACGCGCCAGCGCCCAGTTACGGTTACCACGAACCGTATTCAACTCACCATTGTGCGCTAAGAAACGGAACGGCTGTGCCAAACGCCATTGAGGCAGGGTGTTAGTACTGAATCGTTGATGGTAAGAGCAGCTTGAAGAAGCAAAACGCTCATCATTGAGGTCAGTATAATAAATGGGCAGCTCACGCGGCATGACTAAGCCCTTGTAGGCTATGAGCTGACTGTGCATCGACGGAATATAAAAGTCAGCATCGTTAGCTTCAACCGCCATTTCTGCCTGACGACGCGCAATGAATAACGCACGGTTGAAGTCACCTTCACTCATCACCGCCGGAGCATTGATGTACACCTGCATGATAACGGGCTCCATGCCCGCTGCTTGCGCACCCAAACAGTCAGAATTGACTGGTACCTTACGCCAGCCCGCAACGCTCACGCCCTTAGCGCTCAATGCACCTTCGATTGCGGCAATACCAGCCGCACGCTTGTCCGCATCCTGACTGAGGAACACCATACCCACCGCATACAAATCAGCAAGGCTAATGCCTAAATCGCGCGCTTCGGCACGGAAAAACGCATCAGGTTTTTTCAATAACAAACCACAACCGTCACCCGTACAGCAGTCAGCAGCGACACCACCACGGTGGGTCATGCGCGACAAGGACTGAATGGCGGTTTGCACCAGCCAATGACTGGGCTGATCATCCATTTGGGCAATCAAACCAAAACCACAGTTTTCTTTTTCAAACGAAGGATCGTAAAGTCCTTGTAAGCGGTGCAGTTCGTTCATGCGTCTTTCCTAGCATAAGCCGACCTAAGCGTCGGCAACATAAAATTTGGGCAAAATGGTTAAAAAGAATAGCGAATTTTATTGTTTTGGTCAAGAAATGCCGCTTAACCATCATCGCATCTTCATTGCTAAACAGACTTAACGATTAATGCCTCATAAAAGCTGTTGCTTTCTATAAAAATTTTGTAGAATCTGTGTCCTAGCGATCAGCATAAGCAAAGGTATATTCATGTTGAGCCGTCGGGGTCTATTCCAATCCTTGCTACTTGGTTTTGTGGGTACTGCTTTAGCAGCTTGCCAATCTCGCGCTAACTTGCGTCTAGCCATTCACCCCTGGATTGGCTATGAAACCTTTTATTTGCTTGAAGAACTAGGACGACTCCCTAGCAATATCCTGTTAGAAAAATATAGCAATACGTCAGAAAAAATCATACCCCTTCGAGAAGGACTGCTCGATGGCGGAACCTTTAACCTAGATGAGGTACTCAGCATTCGAGAACAGGGTATTCCGCTGACCATCGTAGCCATTTTAGACGTTTCCGCTGGTGCGGATGTGGTATTGGTGAAAAATAAACCAGCTCAACCACCCTTCATTCAAGCCAATCAACGTATTGGTTTTGAAGCCAACCAATTCGGTCAACTAATGTTAGATCTGTTATTGGTTCATGTTGGCATGACGCGAGAAAAGCTTCGTCTCTATCCCGTTCCTGTGGGTGATAGTCAAATTGAGGCCTGGCAAAGAGATAAAATTGATGCCTTGATTACCCACGAACCTTACGCCAGTAAAATCAAACGATTGGGTGGCCAAATAGCCTACTCTTGTCAAGACTTTCCACAGCGCATTTTTGACGTATTAGCGATTCGCTCGGACATGCTATCCAGCCATGTGGATAGTGTCAAAAGTCTCTTAGCTGGACACTTTGCCATGCTCGCTCGGATACAACAACAGCCCGATGACAGTCTTTATCGTATTGCCAGCCGAAAACATCTTAGTTTTGAAGAAGCCAAACAAGCCTTGCATGGCATTATCTTGCTCAGTCTCACTCGTAACCATCAACTGCTGAGTCAACAAGGTGGACAATTGCAACAGGCGATTGTTTTTATTGATTTGGATGGCTTCGAGTCGGTTAATGACACCTATGGGCATCATGCCGGAGATAGCCTGCTCAGCGAACTGGGCAGCCGCTTCTTGACAGTGATGTGTTCGCATTGCACCATTGCCCGCATTGGTGGCGATGAGTTTGTCGCTGTCATGACCAATCTAACGAGCCAAGAAAGTGCCTACCCCATACTTGACCAACTATTAGCTGTGTGCAATCAGCCTTTCCTAATTAACGGTGAAGCAGTAAACATTTCAGCCAGTATTGGGGTCGACTTTTACACGCCCAGTGACTATGATCAAGAATTTTCCGAAATCAACCTCATTCAACAAGCGGATAAAGCCATGTATATTGCCAAACAGCAGGGCAAAAACCAAATTTGGTTTTTCGATCGAAACCACCACGACATTGATCAGGATGTGAAAATTAATGGCGCTTAATCTGCACTCAGGTCATCTTCACTTGGCAGCAAGACACTTACCCAAACCGCCAAGTGACTGCACTTCGCTAGAAGCAGTTCTAACCATACCAACCTATGAAGCTCAGCTCGTCAGACTTGGTGGTAAGTTAACCATTCCAGCACTGCCAGAATCATTAACGCTGCTCACGAAAAGCGTGCGTCAAGCTAATCCCAATTTGCAACAAATTGTTCACATTATTCAACAAGACCCCTTGCTCAGTGGTGATATTTTGCACACCCTGCGACAGCCCGCCTTTCAGAGTCAGTTAAAACGACCAATTGATATTGTCAGCATTCATCAATGCGTTAACCTAATCGGCTTTGAACGACTCTATCAGCTGGCCCTTGCGAATGGCATGAAGCAATTAGCCGGTGCGGATCAACTTATTAAACACCTTGTTGGCTATGCTGCCCAAACAGCTTATGCTTGTGCTGAAATTGCCGGCTACTTACCACCACAAGAACACCCCCTGACACAAGAAAAGGCCTATTTATTCGGTCTATATTTACATGGTGGTATGTTTGCTTTAGCTGGCAGTTTCGGTGATGCCTATGCGTCGACACTCAAACAAAGCCTCAGCTTACCGCAAACAGCTTACCACTACGAAAGCCAACACTTTGTTGCGCACGATCAACTAGGGGTGTTGGTAGCACGCCAATGGGGGTTAAATGAACGCTATGTCGCCGATCGACTCTTTTTGACCGCCATTGCTTATCATCATCACGTGCATTATGAATGTATTCAATCGAGTGAAGTGCGTCTGATGATTGCCACAGGCTTATTGGCGCAAAGCATGGTCAGTGAATTGGTTTATCAGGCTTATCAATCGCAAGAGCTGCTCGACCAAGCAAAAAAAGCCAGTCTGGTTATTGGCTTGTCGGATGAAGCATTAAGCAATATCCGCAAGAACCTAAGCAGCTATTGGCTAACACCAACGGCTTAACGCTCAAAACAATCAAGCGACCCTAAGGTCGCTTGATTGTTGATTAATTTGGCTTAACTTCCGCTTTCTCCATCACCCCACGAATGATTTCTTGCTTGCGGCGCTCAACCAAAGCCATACGAATACCTTGTTTGCTTTCATCAAAGCTGGGCGCTTTGAACGGGCGAGAATCTAACACTTTAAGCACATGAAACCCAACCGAAGTGGCGACTGGTTCACTGACACTACCCTTTGCCAAGGCAACAACCGTATCACCCAAAGGCGGAATCAGCTGGTCGGGCAAAGACCAAGGCAACTCGGCACCGCTACGCGCCACTTCAGGATCAATGCTGGTTGCCTTGGCAACAGCATTAAAGTCTTCACCCACGTTCAAACGGGCAATCGCTGCCTTAGCGGAAGATTCGTCTTTAGTGACGATTTGCGCAATACGGTATTCAATCGAATTCCGCCCTTCTTTAGTCATGGCAATTTGTCGATCGTATTCGGCACGAACTTGCGCATCGGTAATGGGATTATCTTTTAACTGCTGAATAACATAGGCTTCTGCCAAAATAGCACGTTGCGCATTCGCTAAAGCACGTTTGACGTTGGGATTGTTGGCTACTTTCGTTTTGGTGGCTTGTTGCGCTAAAGCTTCGGACACGATCAGTTCGTCCATCACTGCTGAACGGAGTTGCTCACTGTCTTTAGCGCCACGTTGCAATTGATCACGCATGGCATCAGCAAAAGTGGCCTGCGAAATGGCTACTTTGTTGACGGTGACCATCGCCGTGCTATCAGAAGCGGGCTTGGCTTTTTCATCCGCCGCTTGTGCTAAACCACTGGTCAGTAGCGTTGCTAGGGCACAGCTTAATAAGGTTTTTTGAATCAACATCTTCATCTTTCTTTTATGCGCTAATAATTGGGCATCTCTAAAAATCCACTTCGTGAGATTTTTAGCCTTCCCAAGTTTATTTTTTTCTGGTGGAGGGGACTAATTGAAAGGGTTATATGCAATCTTCTTGCGCCCCTTCCCCCACACTTTAGTGCACCGCAAGGTGAAACCCACTTCCCGTCAGGTTTTTTAGAGAACACCAAGAATCTCTAGTCGCGAACAAGGCGATATTCAACACTCAGTGTGTGCGCTTCACCGGCGGGAATCGTGACCAAGTCGCCCCCTGCCGTACCCGACTCGACACAAAGCATACGACGATAATCGCCTTCTCGCATATCGACAAAGCCTTTCTCTTTTTCGCTACCCGGATTCCACACCACGGTTGCGCTTGAGTGCGCTTTACATATATCAATGCGACGCGCTAAGGCACTATCGACAATCGACACTTCCGAGGTGGTATCGACGTAAACGCGATCTACCTCGCCCACAATGGTTACATCGCCCACCTGCTGATGGCGCGACATGCCAAGGACTTTATCCAAATAATGCGTGTGATCCAAACCGGTCACGCGCACCTTATCAACATCACCAATGGCAAAATAGGTATGCAAGGCTTCACTGATGCTAAACTCGCTCGTACCCGTATTGTCGGTTGTTAAGGCAATATGTAACGACTGACCCAAAGTTACTGTCAACGACAAGTTAAAAGCATGATGCCACAAGGCACGCGAGGCTTCATCGTCACTGGTCGTAAGGCGTAGCCAAGGACCGGTTTCATTCACACCCGTGGCCGCTACCGACCATAATTTGGTGCGCACAAAGCCATGCGCTGGCTTGCCTGCTTCACCCGCACCAAACCAAGGCCAACAGACAGGAACGCCACCACGTACGCCTTTACCCGCTTGATAAACAGCGGCATCACTCACCCAAATAACAGGCGTTGACTCACCCGTTGGTGTCCATTGCAGTACCTGAGCGCCTTGCAACGCAACTCGAACCTTACCCGCATCAGAGGTTAATTCTGCAATTTGTAATTCACCCTGCTCAACAAAGCGAAGGTGATTTTCTTGCGCAAAACGTTGCATCAATTGACTGGTCGTCGTCATGAACCTAATCCTTGTGTTATTCATTAATAAATATAATCGATTTAACTCGTCTAGGGTTGCTGTTCCTTTTCTAATGGCACTATGTCATGTTTGAGATAGTGGGTGTAGACAATCAGACCAAAGAACAATGCCGAAACTACCCCTAACACTAACAATACCCAAGCTTCTTCTGGGGTAGTTTCCAATAATATCAACTTGCGTAGCAATACCACAAAACCCACTTCCAAGAAAGTCAGCGCATAGGTAAAACTATCGTTGATCAATAGTGTACCACCGCCAAAATAATCAGTACAAAGAGCGCATCATTAAATAAAAGCTGTAAGGTTTCGAAGGCCAAAGCCCCCTCTGCCCAAACTGCGGCGGCTAACTGAGTGGCTAAGGAAGCCATAGCGACCACTTATAGCAGCGCCATTAAGGCAATAAAAAACAGACGTTGCGCCGTCACGAAACGATTGCCCAAATCTAACCAAGTTTGAAAACGCTGCATTAGGAATAAACTCACTGCTGATAGTAGGCACGATACCATTCGACAAACCGACGCACACCTTCTTCTACTGGCGTGGCAGGTTTGTAACCGACATCTTTGACTAAATTATCAACACTGGCATAGGTATCGGGCACATCACCCGGCTGCAATGGCAATAAATTCAGCTCTGCTTTTTTGCCCAAGCAATCTTCTAGCACTTCAATATAGCGCATCAACTTCACCGGCTGATTATTACCAATGTTGTAAACGCGCCAAGGCACTTTGCTGGTCGCTGGATCGGGGTTCATGCCATCCCAGTGCGGATTCGGTTGCGCATTATGATCCATTGCTGCCACAACACCGTTGGCAATGTCGTCCACAAAGGTGAAATCACGCGTATGATTGCCGTGATTGAACACATTAATCGGTTTGCCTTCGATAATGTTCTTGGCAAATAAGAACAGCGCCATATCGGGACGTCCCCAAGGACCATAAACGGTAAAGAAACGTAAGCCTGTCGTGGGCATGCCGAAAATATTGGAATAGCTGTGCGCCATCAATTCATTGGCTTTTTTCGTTGCCGCATAAAGTGTTAAAGGATGATTGGCACTGTCATGTTCCGAGAATGGCATGGCTTCGTTGGCACCATAAATGGAACTGGTACTGGCATAAACCAAATGCTGCACTTGGTGATGACGACAGCCTTCTAAAATATGCAAAAAGCCAGTAATGTTACTGTCTACATAGACATGGGGGTTTTCGATAGAGTAACGCACCCCCGCTTGTGCGGCAAGGTGAACGACCTTATCGAACTTCTCTTTGGCAAACAAGGCTTCCATCGCAGTACGGTCAGCCAAATCAATTTTAGCGATGCTAAAATTGGGTTTCGCCTCTAAACGTGCCAAACGCGCCAGCTTCAAATTCACGTCATAATAGTCATTCAGATTATCTAATCCGACAACGGTATCTCCGCGATCCAATAAAATGTGCGACACATGCGAGCCAATAAAACCCGCCGCCCCAGTCACTAATACTTTCATTTGCTTTCCTTAATCATGTACATGTTGATGCGCGATTTCAGATTCCGTCGTCTTCATCAATCAGCGCATCGTCAAGGTCTTTAATTTGGTAACCTAAGGTTACCACGGTGTTTTTTTCAATTTTCATGGGTTTTCACTAACGACAATTAACACAATAAACGCACCCTAAGGTGCGTTTTTAACCAAGCAAACAGCAGACAGATTACAAACGACCATCGACTTCGTCTTTGCCTAATACATACTTCACATCGAAGAGGACATGCGGGTCTTTACCAAGCGCTCGAATGCCCTTAGCACCCATTTCGATGAACTGATGGTGTTTTACCGCTAAAATTACGGCATCGTAAGCACCTTGTTCGGGAGCATCAATCAGGTCAATGCCATATTCGTGTTTGGCTTCTGCTTTATCCGCCCAAGGATCATAAACATCGACTTGCGCTTCATATTCCGCCAGTTCTTGCACCATATCGACCACACGTGTGTTGCGTACATCAGGGCAATCTTCTTTGAACGTCAAACCGAGAATCAGCACACGCGCACCCATGACGTTGATTTTCTTTTTCAACATCATCTTAACAATTTGCTGCACCACATAAGCACCCATGTTGTCGTTTAAGCGACGACCTGCCAGGATGATTTCTGGGTTATAACCCACCGCTTGCGCTTTGAAGGTAAGGTAATAAGGGTCAACACCAATACAGTGTCCACCGACCAAACCCGGACGGAACGGCAAGAAATTCCATTTCGTACCCGCTGCTTTCAATACTTCTTCGGTATCAATACCAAGTTTATTGAAAATGAGCGCCAATTCGTTAATCAAGGCAATATTGACGTCTCGCTGGGTGTTTTCGATCACTTTCGCTGCTTCAGCCACTTTCATGCTGCTGGCTTTGTGCGTTCCAGCGACAATAATGCTTTGGTAAAGTGCGTCAACAAAATCGGCAACGATCGGTGTAGAACCTGAAGTGACTTTCAAAATATTGGTCACTCGGTGCTGTTTATCACCCGGATTAATGCGCTCTGGGCTGTAACCACAGTAGAAGTCTTCGTTAAACTTCAAGCCACTTTTTTCCAATAAAGGCACACAGACCTCTTCGGTTGCCCCTGGGTAAACGGTCGATTCATAAATCACCACGTCGCCACGCTTTAACACTTTAGCGAGTGACTCACTGGCTTTAATTAGCGGTGTAAAGTCGGGGGCTTTGTGTTCATCAATCGGTGTCGGTACAGTGACAATGTACACATTGCAAGGACGGATATCTTCTAAATTGGCCGTGTAAGAGAGCTTGGTCGCTTCTTTTAACTCTTCATCAGACACTTCTAGCGTGTGGTCATGCCCCGCTTTAAGCGCTTCAACACGGGCTTGATGAATATCAAAACCGATCACTTCAAACTTTTTACCAAACTCGACTGCCAATGGCAAACCGACATAACCCAAACCAACAATACCAATACGAACATTGGAAAGATTCACAATCATGGTCCTCACAAGCGAAAAACACTGCCCAAGGCAGTTTAAGCAACTTTAGCACAAGACCAAATAAAAAAAAGGGGGATGCGAAAATATTTTATTGCGTCTGCTCACCCGACCAAGCTAACCAATCATCTAATTTTGCCCACACTTCGTCTAACCCTGTTTTTTTCAGCGCAGAAAAAGTCTGCACGCTTAATTCACCACCATAAGTAGCGAGTTGCTTGCGCACCGCCAGCAAGGTATTTTTTTGCTGACCAAAAGATAACTTATCGGCCTTGGTTAATAACACATGCACCGGACGCCCAATCGCCACAGCCCAATGCAGTAGCTGATCATCCAATGGCATAAAAGGATGACGAATATCCATTAATAGAATAATGCCTTTCAAACACTGACGCTGCTCTAAATAAGCACCCATCGACCTGCCCCATTCTTCTTTCAGAGGAATAGGCACCTTAGCGAACCCATAACCCGGCAAGTCCACTAAACGCCTGTCTGGCGTGTCAAGGGTAAAAATATTGATTAACTGAGTCCGACCCGGCGTTTTCGATACCTTCGCCAACCCCGTTTGATGGGTAATACAGTTTAAGCTACTCGACTTACCCGCATTAGAACGTCCCACAAAAGCCACTTCTGCCCCCGTATCTTCGGGACATTGAGCCAGTTTAGGCGCACTTTTTAAGAAAGTAGCACATTGATAAAGGGGATGTTGTATCATGCAAGGTTCTCGCGGATCGCTTGCCATTCACATGGCATGGGTTATAATCAGTGCACTTTCGGCGAAAAGATCGCCCAAATTGACACACAAAAAATATAGGCATATCAAGGCTATGGATAAAAAAAGATCACTCAAGCATCACCCATTGTTGACCTTCATTGGATCGATGAACCTGGCCATCGTTTTGCTGGTGATGCTCGCCATTGCATCGGTGATTGGTACTATCTTAAAACAAAACGAAGCCTATGCCAGCTATGTTATCAAATTCGGCCCTTTCTGGTTTGACGTTTTTCGCACCCTCGAACTCTATGATGTTTACAGCGCTATTTGGTTCTTAGCCGTTCTGGCCTTTTTACTGTTGTCCATCTCTGCCTGCGTTTGGCGTAATTGGGCACATTTTGTAAGGGACATGTTCAGCTATCAAGAACACACCCATGCCGCACAATTACAGAAAATGGGGCTGTCGGTACAAGGAGCGCGTTCAGAAGATTCCGCACAAATTCGGGACGAAGCGCAACAGCTGTTCAAGAAAACCGGCTTTAAATGCAAAGTCGAGCACAAAGATGCTGGCACACTCATTGCCGCCAAAAAAGGCGCCGGGCATCGTTTGGGTTACTTTTTCACCCATATTGCCATTGTGATTATCTGTTTAGGGGCTCTGCTTGATTCGAATATCAAGTTCAAGGTGCAAGAGTGGATGGGCTCGGTGCAAGCAGAAACACGCAGCATCGCTCTCACCGATGTCAATCCTAAAGCCAATATTGCGGTTGATAACAACTCCTTTCGTGGTTCGGTTAACATTCCCGAAGGCAAAAGTGCCGATGTGGTTTTCCTAACCTTTAAGGAAGGCTATCTGGTACAAAAACTGCCCTTTACCGTACAAGTGGTCGATTTCCGTGTTGAACATTACGACACAGGCATGCCTAAATCTTTTGAAAGCGACATTATTTTGAATGCGCCAGAGCTGGCTGAGCCGATTAAAACCACTATTTATGTCAATAAACCCTTATATTACAAAGATTACGCGATTTATCAATCCAGTTTCGGTGATGGTGGTAGTAAGGTAGCCTTGCGTGCTTGGCCACTGGTCAGCAACCAAACCAACCCATCGAAACTGATGGGTGAAGTGAACCGCATCATCAGTATGAACACGCCCATTGGCGACTATAAACTTGAATTGAATGACTACAAAACCAATAACGTCATTGATCTTCCTGAGCCAGATGCAAATGGGCGAAAAGTCAAAAATTTAGGACCCAGCGTGCAATTCAAAGTACGTGATGCACAAGGTCAAGCACTGGAATATGAAAACTATTTACTGGCGGTAGAACGTGGCGGTGCTTGGTATCAAGCGTCTAAATTTCGTCGCAGCATGGCCGAAGACTTTCAGTTCCTACTACTGCCGCTAGATGAGCAGCAAAGTCTCAACCGCTTCATGCGCTTTTTAGCGCAGCTCAATGATCGTCAATCCATGGATGCCATTTTGAACTCTGCCATTGAAAACGAAACAGATCCCGTTAAACGAGAACAGCTTGAAACGCAAAAGCGCTTTATGCAACAGCTCATTAATTTGTTCAGATTGCGTGGTTTTGATGGCATCAGAGGTTATTTGGAACAAGCCGTACCTGAAGCCGATAAGCGCGAACAAGTGTTTAATCAATACTTAGAAATCATGACCGTTGCCATGCAGGGGCTTTACCTGAAAACGCTAGAGCAAGAAGGCCCTGTCGTCGAAACCAATGAAGCGCAACGTCGTTTTTTTGCTGACAGTATTGAAGCGGTTAACACTCTGACAGCTTATGGTCCACCGATATTCTTTGAAATCACCAGCGTCGATCATCGCGAAGCTTCTGGCTTACAAATCACCAAATCACCAGGTAAGGATGTGGTCTATTTCGGCTCCCTGCTGTTGGTCATTGGCACTTTCTTACTCTTTTATGTACGTCCACAACGCTTATGGTTACTGCTTCAACCACAAAATGACGGAAGCACTCAGCTTATTTTTGCAGGAAAAGACGGCAAAGATGATAAGCTATTGCAACCTTTTTTTGATCACCTAACACAACAACTTCAGTTGGCATCCGCCACCATACAAGGAGAAAACTCATGACTGCAGGCTACACAGGGCAGCTGACTCTGCTTCAATCGCTTCTAAGTGTCAGAGGCATTTTATGGAGTCTATTCATTATTTTTGCCAGTTGGCTCGGCTGGGATCGCTATGGCGAACTCATGAATGCCAACGACCGAAGTTATGAAACAGGCATTTTAATCGGTGTCACACTGGGCGGTATTGCCTTTGGTCTCGCTTGGAAAAGCATGCAATCGCTGATGGTCGCTGTACTCATCATGACATGGATTGGCATTGTCAGTTATGCCGCTCATGGCGATAGCTACAAAGCGCAAGAAACTGCTTTCTTCTTAAAGTTTTTGTTCTCTAGCCAATCGGCCATTATGTGGATGAACTTTCTGTTTATTTTCGCCATGGTTACCTATTTCTTTGCTTTGTGGCGCGACTCCAGTTTTGCCGGTAAAGTCGCAACCGGACTGACTTGGTCGGCAGTTGCCTTTGGCTTAACGGGTATGGGTGTTCGCTGGCGCGAGTCCTACCTGATTAACCCTGATTATGGCCATATTCCAGTCAGTAATTTGTACGAAGTATTCATTCTGTTCGCGATCATTACCGCCTTGCTGTACCTTTATTATGAACAAAAAATTCGCAGCCGTTCGTTGGGAGGCTTCGTCCTAGCAGTCATTTCAGCCGCTGTCTCCTTCATTTTATGGTACACTTTCGGTCGCGATGCAGCGGAAATTCAACCGCTCGTACCGGCTTTGAAAAGCTATTGGATGAAAATTCACGTGCCTGCCAATTTCATTGGCTACGGTACCTTCGCCTTAGCCGCCATGATTGCCATTCCCTTCTTATGGCGTCATCGTATTGAACAACGCGGCGATAGCAGCAATCCGTGGTTAACGCGCCTACCGACACTAGCTACCATGGAAGACGTGATGTACAAGGCCATTGCCTTCGGTTTCGCCTTCTTCACCATTGCGACCATTCTTGGCGCTATGTGGGCGGCAGAAGCTTGGGGTGGCTACTGGAGCTGGGATCCAAAAGAAACCTGGGCGCTGATTGTCTGGTTGAACTACGCGGCTTGGTTGCACTTCCGTATGTCAAAAGGCTGGGCTGGTACGCGTATGGCTTGGTGGGCGATTCTTGGTTTGCTCATCACCACCTTTGCGTTCTTGGGGGTGAACATGTTCTTGTCGGGGCTGCATTCTTACGGTTCCTTGTAACTACCTCGCTACTTCCATTTCAACCCGCTCCCATGTTATGCGAGCGGGTTACTTCTTTTAGGAGTAATTTCATTATGAATCGTCGTCAGTTTGTGGGCTTATTAACAGCTGGCTTAATCAGCATTTTTTCTGTGTCTGGACAAGCGGCACCCTATGCCTTTGAAGAAGGTATTCACTATAAAAAATTGCCTGACAATGCACGTGCTTTAGTGGCCAAAGGAACAGTGCAGGAATTTTTCTTTTACGGCTGCTCTCACTGCCATGACATGGAAAAACCCCTAAAAGAATGGCTGGCCAATAAACCTAAGCATATTCACTTTGAAGCCATTCCTGCTGTGTTTCAATCGCCCGCATGGGCAACACTGGCACGGATTCATTTCGCACTCAAAGCCAGCGACCAACTGAGCTTGCGCGCTAAGGTGTTCGAGCTGTTTTTACAAGATAAAGCACGTCCTAAAAACCAAGAAGAAGTGGCCGACTTATTAATGGCTAAAGATAAAACCTTCAACAAAGCTGCCTTTCTAAAAGCCTATAATAGTGACGCTAATACTGCTGAGCTAACACGTGCGGCTAAATTGTCAGGACAGTATCAACTCGAAGCCGTGCCCACCTTTGTCATCAACGGGCAATATGTCACCGATCTACCCATGGCAGGCACTCATGCCAAACTCTTTGCCCTCATTGAGGAGCTGAGCCAAAAATGACCATCAATGCTGCCCAGTTAATGGTTCGCTGCTTAGAAGCTGAACAGGTCGAGTATATTTTCGGTATTCCAGGTGAAGAAAACCTGAATGTCATGGATGCGCTACTCGACTCATCCATTCAGTTTGTTTGCACGCGCCACGAGCAAGGGGCAGCCTTTATGGCCGATGTTTACGGACGTTTAACTGGCAAGGCTGGTGTTTGCATGTCCACCCTTGGGCCTGGTGCGACGAATCTGATTACTGGTGTCGCTGATGCCAATATGGATCGAGCACCGGTCGTTGCTATTGCCGGTCAGGCCGCAACCAGTCGCATGCATAAAGAATCCCATCAAGTCGTGGATTTGGTTAGCATGTTCCGACCCATCAGCAAATATTCGGCACAAATTCTAGAACCAGAAACGACACCAGAAGTCATTCGCAAAGCCTTTAAGCAAGCACAAAGTGAAAAAATGGGTGCCTGTTTTATCGACTTTCCCGAAAACGTCGCTAAAATGCCCACCAGTGCCACGCCACTGCCGATTTCAGAACCCTTACGATCAGGTGCGCAACCCGAGGTGCGCGATCAAGCCTTGACCTTAATTAAGCAGGCCAAGCACCCCTTAATCTTAGCAGGCAATGGCATTATTCGTGCGCGTGCCGAAACCAAACTGCAGGCCTTTGCTGAAACCTTTCACCTTCCAGTGGTGAACACTTTTATGGCCAAAGGCGTTATTTCCTTTAAGCACGAATTGGCTATTGGTACAGCAGGATTACAATCGGGCGACTACCAAAATTGTGGTTTTGAAATAGCCGATGTCATTATTTGTATCGGTTTTGATATGGCCGAATATCATCCGCGCGTTTGGCATGCCAGTCGCGACCGCACCATTATTCACATCGACAGCCAACCGGCTGAAGTCGATGACGCCTACATTCCCAGCGTCGAAATTTTAGGCGATATTTATCGCAACCTAGAGCTGATGACCAACGCCCATCGTGACGAAGCTGACTGGCAAGCAACTATTCCCAAACGCGACCTCAGACCCTATCGCAATTTACGTCAATCGCTCATTCATGAAATGAAACAGCACGCCAAATCGAGTCATTGGCCGTTAAAACCGCAAAAAATTATCTGGGATTTACGTACCGCTATGGCGCTGGATGATATAGCGGTATGCGATGTCGGCGCCCATAAAATGTGGATGGCGCGTATGTTCCGCTGCGAAGTTTCCAATACTTGCATTATTTCCAACGGCTTTGCCAGCATGGGCATTGCCTTACCAGGTGTGATTGCTGCCAAACTCGCCTATCCAGAAAAGGCTGCAGTAGCTGTTACTGGTGATGCTGGTTTTCTGATGAATGTGCAAGAGTTAGAAACCGCTGTGCGCTTAGGCCTGTCTTTAGTGGTACTCATTTGGAATGATTCAGGGTACGGCTTAATTCGTTGGAAACAAGAACGCGAATTTGGACGTAGCGCCTTTGTTGAATTTAACAATCCTGATTTTGTGCAACTCGCCCAGTCGTTTGGTGCTGTTGGTGTGCGCATTGAATCCGCCGATGACCTATTGCCCGCATTACAGCAGGCACTAGCCCATCAAGGCGTCACCGTAATCGACTGTCCGGTTGATTACCGCGAAAACAGCCAATTGGTGGCGCGTTTGGGACAGGTACTAGAATAGACTCGATTTGTCTTAGTTGGTTGAATTCGCTGGGACAAAAATACGCCTATCCATACTCAATCACCCTAACCACTCACACGAATACCAGAGCCTTCGACCAGCTGGCCAATCACACCAGCCTGAGAGAAACCAGCCTCATGAAAGGTTTCAAGTACCGACGTAGCCACCGAAGGCGCACAACTGACCAACAGCCCACCACTGGTTTGCGGATCACACAACAGCCGCCGTTGCCAGTCTTCAATGTCATCTGCCAAATACACTTCATCTCGGTAACTGGCCCAATTTCGGCCAATGGCTCCAGGACCAATACCAGAGCGCGCCAAAGGAATGGCCTGCGACCACACAGGAACTTGCTGCCAAAACAACTGTGCTCCCACCTGAGAACCTCGACACACCTCAGCCAAATGCCCCAACAAGCCAAAACCCGTCACATCGGTCATGGCATGAACACCGCTCATTTCGCCCAAGCTTGCCCCAACCACATTCAACTGCGTGGTTGACTGAATCATCTGCGCATAACCCTGTTCAGACAATACCAACCGCTTTAAGGCATCAGCAAACATACCCACCCCCAAAGGCTTACCCAAGATCAGCACATCACCGACCTTGGCTCTGTTATTCCTTTTTAAATGATTGGGATGCACCAAACCCATTGCTGCCAAACCATAAATCGGCTCAACAGAATCAATACTGTGACCGCCTGCCACAGGAATGCCCGCAGCACGACACACAGACTCACCACCTTCCATAATGGCGCGCATCTGCTCAAGGGTCAGAACACCAATTGGCATAGCCACCAATGCCAACGCCATGATAGGTTTGCCACCCATCGCATAAATATCACTCAACGCATTGGTGGCAGCAATTTGTCCAAAGGTGAAAGGATCATCCACAATTGGCATGAAAAAATCGGTGGTTGCAATCAGCGCCTGATGCTCATTCAACCGATAGACAGCTGCATCATCACTGCTCTCAGTGCTCACCAACAAAGCCTCTGGCAAGACTGCCTTTTCACGCATGCCACGCATCATATCGGACAGCAAATTGGGCGCAATTTTGCAACCACAACCACCGCCATGAGATAATTCCGTCAATCGTTTAGCAGCTTCCATACTGAGTTCATCACATGTTATTCAAAATAAATAATTTAGCACAACTGACGTCATTTGACAGCATCATTGACGCCCGTACCACTGCAGAATTTCTGATCGACCACATTCCCAACGCCCTCAATGCCCCCACACTCAACGACGAACAACGCATTGAAATCGGCACCCTATACAAACAGACCTCTGCCTTCGATGCCAAAAAGAAAGGGGCTGCCTATGCCGCTCGCAACATTGCTGAACACATCGAAAAGCATTTCTTTCATCACCCAAAATCTTGGCGACCCTTGGTTTACTGCTGGCGAGGAGGCAATCGCTCAGGCAGCATGGTCACCATTTTGCGTGCCATTGGTTGGCAAGCTCATCAACTCGAAGGCGGGTACAAGGCTTACCGAAAGCTGGTCATACAAACCCTCGAAACCTTGCCTGCCTCTTTTCGCTTTCAAGTCATCGGCGGCGAAACAGGCAGTGGAAAAACACGACTACTCTCTGTGCTCAAACAACATGGGGCTCAGGTTCTCGACCTGGAAAATCTGGCTCAGCACCGTGGTTCGGTCTTAGGTCGCTTGGAACTGGGGGCACAACCACCACAAAAATGGTTCGATTCGCAACTGGTAGCGCAACTGAGCCAATTTGACCCCAGTCAACCCATTTTTATCGAATCCGAAAGCAAAAAAATTGGTCTGATCTCCCTTCCAGACAGTCTCATGACCAGCATTCGTCGCTCACCTCTGTGGCTGGTACAAACACCGATGAACATCCGAATCGACTATCTTTGTCAAGATTATGCCGAATACATTCTGCACCCAGACAGACTCAAAAAACAACTGAACTACCTACTGCCGCTACATGGACAGAGCCAACTCAACCACTGGATGCAAGCGATTGATCGAGGCCATTATCACGAACTGATTCGTGACCTACTCATCCGTCACTACGACCCACTCTACCAAAAAAGCACACAACAGCTGGGTGTAGAGCGCCGCATTCAAACACTGAAACTAGACAACTTATCGACAGAAACCCTGAACAGGGCCGCAACCCATTTAATAAACGCCGTCACATCGCAATAACCACAACCAAATTATCGGGAGCTGCCACAAACACCATAGTCACAACTCCATTGCCATTGACCATTGTGTTAGCGTAGGCTATGACACTTAAGCCCGAATTGGTAAAGAATTGGATGAGCACGGCAATATCATTAATCCGATCAAAATGCAGTAGTGTTGCCGATTCAGGATGCTGGTCTGATTATGAACATGCAAGTGCTCGACTTGCCGCAATCCATGCAATAAAATCAGTGTGCATTTCAGGTTATCGGTCGATATAATGAAGATAAAACCACTGAGTCTACTTCTTTGTATCCTTAGGTAAGTTATGAATCGTCACCAAGCCAGCAAACAACATTCTGCTCAAAGCCCACATGCACCTTCATCGGTAAGTGTTCCCTTACGTAAAGAAGCCATTATGCAAAGTCTAAAGCATGTGGGCGGAGCGAGTGCGTTCAAAGTACCGGATATGCCTGATGTGATTATCTTATTAGAACGTGAAGCCAATTCGCGTTATCCGAATGCACGTAAGTTTGCCGAAATTATCGAATCGAATAATGTCATTACTGGTGAAATTCTCAGCATTGTTAAATCGCCGACCTTTTTACGGCACATGACCGCCACAGTGGAAATTAAAACCATTCACCACGTCATTAACCTGATCGGCATTCAAAAAACCTATCGCTTGGCGGTGGCGGCGGCGATACACGCCATTCCAGCACAATCAACGCTCTTTCGCTCTATCATTGACCATAGCTTTGATATCGCCGTGGCCTGTGCCGAAATCGCCGGTTATGTGCAAGGCATTGATATTAGTGATGCTTACCTGTTTGGACTCTTCCGCGATGCGGGCGCTATTGGTGTTGCCAATAGCCTACAACAAAAATATGAGCGCTACTGGCATCACCTGCTCTCGTTTCCCGCTAGCGGGCCATTATTAGAAGAGCAAGAGCTGAAAATTCGTCACGATTACTTAGGCGTGGTGGCGGCTCGTCAATGGGGATTTGGCAATGGCACAGGTGAAGGAGATATGATCATCGCCATTCAAGAACATCACAACTACCAGCAAGTTGCCCATTTTAGCAATGAACGCGTGCGCCTACTGGTCGCCATTGGCTTGTTGGCGGAAGTCATGGTTGGTGAAATTAATGCCGAGAACTACCAAGCAACCGAAGTTGAGAAGGTTCGCACCACCGCTTTGGAAGTGCTTTACCTGTCGGATGAAATTAAATCCCTCATTCGCATGAACTTACTTTCTATCTTGATTGATCGAACCCCTACTTAATTAGGAGCAATGCATGCGACTTGCTTATTTACATCAACCCGAAGCGATGCTGGTGGCGCATAAAAAAGCCATTGCATTGATGAGTGAACTCAATGCACACCCTAATCCAATTAATTATCATCTGTTTTATGAGTATGCTTTGGGTGAGCATCCTGAATTTAATGCCTTTATTGATCAGATGCGCGACAGTCAAGAACCTTGGTCAGACATTTTAGGCGTTCGCTTAACAGAGCGCTTTTTTAAACAACAAGAACGCACTATTGTCGGCGTTGAACAAGAATTGATGAATGCCATTGGTGAAATGACCGAAAATGTCAGCAAACACGTCGATACCCATTTCGAGCTGGCACAAGCCTTGGAAAACAATCCTGAAAAAGCACCGCTTATTTCAGCACATCTGAAAAAAACCAATCGTCTGTTGTCGCATGAAGTGAAAGATGGAAAACAACGAGTTGATGCCACACGGGCGCGATTGGTAGAGCATAAAAAGCATACCATGACCGACCTACTCACGCGCCTGCACAACGAAACACACCTAGCCGAATTTTTACCCGTGATTGTCAAACGCAATCAAGCGTCGAAAAAACAAATGTTGCTGGCACTCATCGATGTAGATCAATTCGCTGACTATAACGCCCGTTATGGACACCATCGCGGAGACAGTCTGCTGCGTGCTTATGCCAAAATTTTGGCCTCACTAGGAGAAGGTACACATGCTTGGCGCATGAATACAGATGAGTTTGTGCTTACCATGGTGATGAAGCCTGGAACGCCCGTAGGCCGTTTAATTAAGCGTGTACATAACCAACTAACTTCGATTCATTTCAAAGCAACAGCCGAAAAGACAGCTGTGCCTGCTCAGCCCGTTAGCATGGTAGTAGACTTAGTTACCGATCGTGCAGAAAGCACCCTGAATCATTTATATGAATTAATGAAGACATACCGTAACACAGGTAGCCTTATTTTCACTGAAGAGTTAACAGCCATTCTCTGAATTGACACAGACACCTGATTGTCGATGAGAGGCATCCTTAACCAAGCTAGAAGTTTTGCTGCTGGCTAAGGGCTGAACCTTGAGTTTTGTTAATAGCTCATCATCATGATTTTCAATTAGAAAAGTTACGCTTGCCTGTTTATAATCGAAAATTTATTGACCTTTAAAGAGCCATCATGAACATCACCATCATCGGAAGCGGCTTTGCTGCCCTAACTGCGGTACAACGGGTTCGCGCTCAGCGTCCCGATGCCAAGATTACCCTCATTAGCCCGACAGAAGAACTGATTTACTATCCCAGTCTCATTTGGATTCCAACCGGAAAACGTCGCGGTGAGCAATTGCGCGTGCCCTTAGCTCATTTTTTTAAGCGCATGAACTTAACCCATGTTAAAGCGCAAGTGACCGGGTTGAGCGAACAAGGTCGTGTGGTGCATACCAGTGCAGGCGATATTCTTAATGATGGCTTAATCATTGGTTCGGGTGGTCGTTTTATGAAAAAACTACCAGGTATTGAGCATAGTATTGCGCTGTGCGAGGGTATTTCAGCAGCGGAACAAATCCGAGATCGACTCGCTGCCATGCGTGATACTGGCGGTACCATTGCTTTTGGTTTTGCCGGCAACCCCAATGAACCCGCTGCCATGCGCGGTGGTCCGATGTTTGAACTCTTGTTCGGACTGGATAACTGGATGCGTTCAGAAGGCATTCGAGACAAGTTTACCTTTAAGTTTTTCGCGCCAGCCAAACGTCCTGGTCAACGCTTGGGAGACGAAGCGGTTGATCGTATTCTTAAACGCATGGCAGAAAGAGACATTAGCACCCATTTAGGTCACAAATTGGTGCGCTTTGAAGCGCAAGCGGTGGTAACGGAAGCAGAAACCATTGCCGCCGATTTAATTTTGTTTATGCCGGGCATGACTGGTCCCGCTTGGGCAGATCAAGCAGGTGTTGAACTTTCATCGGGTGGCTTTTTACCAGCGAATGAGCTGGGACAAGTAACGGGACTGCAATACACCTATGTTGCTGGTGATTCAGGCAGCTATCCCGGACCGGAATGGTTACCTAAGCAAGCACACATGGCCGACCTACAAGCCAAAACAGCTGCTGATAACCTGATTGCCGAGTTAAGCGGTCAAAGCCCCAGCGTGAAAACCAAAATCGAACTGGTGTGTATTATGGATATGCACGATCGCGGCATTTTGGTATGGCGAGATGAAAAACGTAACTTCATGATTCCCTTTCGTTTATTACACTGGGCGAAGCAAGCCTTTGAATGGTGGTATTTACGTCAGTATCGTTAAAAACCATACACAAACAACTAAGCCCTCTTACGAGGGCTTTTTTATTGGCTTAACCGAACTTGACTATTTAGTCGCCCCTGAACAACACCACTTATTCATCCATACATTTTTTTATGACGTTCAACCACTAAAATTGAGTGTTGATGTGAAACATAACATTGCCAGTAAATAGTGCCAAAAATTCCTCAGGAAGTTGAGGATCAGGCGTAGATTGTGGCCCGCT
>JACXUY010000057.1 GCA_014763665.1 Gammaproteobacteria bacterium | reverse complement strand
CCAGTTAAGACATGATAATACGCATTTATTACTTTCGACAAGATTTATTGTCGAAAGTAATAAATTTCCGCTGGGAGTTTATCTTCTCACTAATAACACCAATACTTCAGCATGCTGCGTGTGTGGGAACATATCAAACACTCTGGCTTGAATTGGCTTGAACTGATGTAATCGCTTCAAATCTTCTGACAAGCTTTCTGGATTACAGCTGGAATAAATGAGTTGCGTTGCCGTTGACTGATTCAAAAATTGGCACAGCTGCGCTCCGATGCCTCGTCTTGGCGGATTGACAATAATACAATCAGCAGCAGCATCGGTTGCTGTGTGAGCGAAATCGTCGGCTGTTAACGCACGAAACTGCAGTCGATCTGACAGTCCTAGATGCTGCGCACTTCGTTGGGCACTTTCAATGGCATCGGCGTTGATTTCAATACCGGTTACTTGTCCTCCCTGCATGACTTGCGCAGCATGCAAGGCAAAGCCACCAACACCACAAAATAGATCCCAAAGCTGACTCGGCTGACTATCCACTATCCAAGCTTGTGCTTGTGCGTAAAGTTGAGCGGCAACTTGTGAATTGGTTTGGAAAAAACTGCGTGGATGACAATATAGCGGCAATCCATTCAACCAATGAGTCAGAACCTTTTGCTCCGTCAGCAGTATTTCTTGTTCACCTTCCACAATAGCCGCTGGCAAAGGTTGAATATTGACCGACACCACGTCTAGGTTTGGCAAGGTTTCCATCAGCGCTGGCAAATATTGCTGTATGTTCGCTAAGGCTTGTGTCGATCGCAACACAAAGCGACACATCAGTGCTTTGGTGTGTTCATCTATGCTGACAATGACGTATTTCAACTCGCCTTGACGCTTGATCACATCATAAGGCATGAGCTTAACCTCTTGAATCCACGATCTAATCGGTTCAAAAGTGGCTTGTAATTCAGTAGGATATAAGGGGCAGCTTACTAAGTCGTGAGCCTGAAATTGCCGATCAAGTAGTCCCAATATTGGTGCTTGCCAGTGACCACTCACCACCATTTTGGCTTTGTTACGAAAACCAGCTATCGAACTGGTAACCAGTGGCAACCAAGTAATGTCATCGGAACATTGAGATAAAATTGCTTCAACGCTAGCTTGCTTTTGCTGACATTGTTGTGGGTAATCAAGGCTTAATTGCGTACAGGAACGACAGATCGCTTGATCATAATAATGACAATTGAGTTGATTAGACAAAAGAAAGTCCGCCTGCTCGTTGCACAGATCGCCCTACTGCGGTAAAAAGTTGCTGAGGGCTGGTACAAGCTAAAATAAATTGATGTTTGGCGCGTGTAATGGCGGTGTAAATGAGCTCCTTGGTCAAAATGGGACTATCCTGTTCTGGTAACAACAAACAAACTCGACTAAATTCAGAGCCTTGTGACTTATGAACACTCATAGCAAAGGCGTCTTCAAAGTGAGACAGACGAGCGGGCAGAATCCAACGAATCCCCTTCTCTGTAGCAAAAACAACACGCAAACCTAGGCGTGGATGAGGTAAGCACAAGCCAATATCGCCATTCATTAAATTCAGTGTGTAATCATTACGTGTTACCATCACTACTCGGCCAGCAAGCCATTGTGTCGAATCTAAACCAAACCAGTTTGCTATGCGCTCATTCATCGACACGAGACCCCAAGGTCCTTCTCTCACCGCGCATAATAATTGAAACTCACTTAACTGACCAAGACATTTTTTTGCCCAGCTATCGACAGCTTCTTCATCGACATGCTCATGTATAGCAACCCTGAGTCTCCGCCACTGTGCCAAGCATAGCTGTTTGAGTTTCTGGGTATCATTGGCGATGATAGGCAAGGCAACAACAGCCTCTGACGCGTCGATTGTCCAAATCGGTAACTGGGTAAAAGCGGCTTTGACTGACTTAACTGCTTGCTGATTAACCCATGTTGCCCACCGACCAATCGCACTGCTCGCATCGAAACGATGTGAATAACGTAACATAATTGTTTGCTGCGCTAACGCATTACCCATGCCTGAGCAATAAGAACTGGGTAAATCTTGTCCAGCAAAGACTAGCAACCATTGCTGAGTCTCTGCTGAATAATGACCCTGTTCAGCACCCTGACACAATTGTCCCAGCACCGCGCCCGCATCGACAGAAGCCAATTGATCTTTATCACCCAATAAAATGAGTCGTGTAGTCAGAGGGAGCTTGGTTAACAGTTGTGCCATCAGATGCAAGTCGATCATAGAAGCTTCATCGACGATAAAACAATCACACTGTGTCAACTCATCACTGGCTAACCATTTATGCAAGGTCTGCGCTTGCGTGGGTAAATTGAGTTGAAAGGCTGCTGGTAATTGACTGATCGCCTGCTGAATAGATGAAGCCAAACGAGCAGCAGCCTTACCCGTTGGTGCAGACAAACCTATGCGCAAAGATTGAGTGGTTGATGAAGCTTGCGCCAAACGTTGCAAGGTGGCTAACAGACGGACGACGGTGGTTGTTTTACCCGTACCCGGTCCGCCCGTAATGATGGAAAACTGGGCGCGCGTTGCTAAAGCACAGGCTATTGCCTGCCAATTAGGTTCATTAGTCTGGGCGCCAGAAGCTGGAAATAAGCTGGTTAACCAATCGGTTAAGACGATTTTATTGTCATCACGCAAGGCTAAGCGTTGTTGAATATTGAGCTGAATCGTCTGTTCATCCTGCCAAGCCCGTCGCATATAGAGTCGATTATCTTGCCATACCAAAGGACTAGATTCGTCGTTTGACTGCCACCAAGAGCAGCATGTTTGTTGCTCTGGCCATTGCGGACTTAACCTTTTCTGAGTAATCGCATTCGTATGATGAATAATAATGCTGGTTAATCCTTCATCTAGCAATAAGCAGGCATGACCTGCACGATAGGCATGACTGGTCAGCGCCGCTAATAACCAAGCATCTGCACGAGCGGCGGCTTGTCGCTGCAATAAATCGGCAAAAGCCACATCAACAGAACTGAGTTGAATGTGCGTTGGGTTGTTCATAGCGATTGACTCGAAAAAATGTGCGACAGATTTTCTAACTCAACTAAACTGGGTTTACACTGCCAAATACCCTGTTGCGGCTGCTGTGGATCGGCGCCACGAATAAACCAGTAAATCGCTCCCCCCATGTGCCGATCATAATCATAATGCACTAAACGCGTCGATAGATAACGGTGTAATGCCAACACATAGAGCATCGCTTGTACATCATAGCGATGCGATAATATTGCTTGCTGACAAGACCAATCATCATAGCCTTGCATTAACTTGTTGGTTTTATAATCGAGCACGTAGTAACGTCCCTCATACTCGAAAATTAAATCCATAAAGCCAGTCAATAACCCACCCAAACGTTGATAAGATAGCTTAGGTCGTGCCACTCCCGCCAGCACCATGGCACTCACGCAGTCATCAATGGCTTGGCTATGCGTTTGCGATAAGGGCAAAGTGAATCCCATTTCACAGCAAAAAGCGCCTTGGTTTAACTGACTCAGTGATAAGGAAGGTCCGAATAATGCGCTTTGCTTTTTATTCAGACTTCCCATTTCTATTTCTTGGTTGCTGGAAGGGTTTAACTCAATCGGTTGTATGTCGTTATAGTGCAGCCCTTCCACCAATCCCCCATCCTTTTGTCTTTTGCAGAGCTTCACTAAGTCTAAGTTGTTAGGTTCAGACGATATTAAGCGAATGGGGTGTGCTGCTAAGGTCGTTAACCATGCATGAAAATTCATTTCGAGTGTTAAGGGCAGTTGATGACTGCTCAACTCTTGTTGCCAAAAACTGGACCAAAAAAGCCTATCTTCTATCGGTGACTCCACGAGCAGAGCTTCTAGCGCCAAATGCATTAAATCTCCTACCCCAGCGCCAGCGGGTAAGGATTGCCAAGGTGTTTCGATTGCCGAGGTTTGAAACAGCGGTAAGTCACGATGACTGTCATCGTCGAAAACGGCTTGACGCTCAAGTGTCTGATCTTCTAGCAAACGAAACTCACTGGCGCTAATGCGCTGTGCATCCAGTTGTTGGCTTAAGCGTGAATAGCTGCTTACCTGCCAATAAGGCCAATGACGCACATTAGGATGCAATACCGCTTGAGCTGGAATACTGGATGAAACGGATTCACCAACCATTTCATCAATCAACTCATTGTTAACATCAAACACTTCGACCGGTTGCCAATCTATCAAAGCATCTGCTTGCACTGACCAAGGTTTGAAGGCTTCAGCCCAAAGCGTTTCGTCATCGCCCCGACGATCACTCAACAATAAATAACCTAAGGCACTTTCATAAAATCCGGCACTATTGGCACTGGATTTCAATCCTGCCACCCCCAACCACAGAGCATGACTGGCGCGCGTTAAGGCAACATAGAGCAAGCGAATCGACTCTTGCCAATCGAGTTCACGCTCTTGTTCATCGGTTACCCGATGTTTGTTCATCCCCAAACTCATGGCAAAAGGTAAAAACACCAAGGGATATTCAAGGCCTTTCGATTTATGAATGGTAATGATGGTAATGCAGGAAGCATCGCTTTCCAGACGTACCAAATGTTCTTGCGCCGTTGACGCTTGCGGCTGACTGATATGCGCCGCTAGCCAGCGAATGAGCGCTGTGCGTCCCTCTCTCTCTAATGAGGCTTGTTGCAGCACTTCAGCCAAATGCAATAAGTTGGTGAGTTTACGTTCACCCTCCACTTGCTGTTGCCAATAGTGTGAGATGCCCTGTTCATGCAACAGCCGATAGAGCATCGCCAGTACGCCCTGTTGTTGCCAAATATCGCGCCAGGCACGAAAGCGCGTCACCCATTCATCCCATGCGGATTCATTATCTCGCAAGCTATCCAGCTCAGCTAACGAAAAAGCAAAGCTGCGACTGGCTAAAGCCGATCTGATGGCACTGATGGATTCTGGTTCATGCACTGCCTGTAACCAACGCCAAACATCCAAGGCTTCTTCGCTGCTAAACACACTTTCCTTGTCCGATAAATAAACACTGGGAATGCGTTTTTCTCGTAAGGCTTGTTGTATTTTAACGGCTTCATTACGATTTCTGACCAATACGGCAATGTCTTTTGCCTCGAGGGGTTTTAATCCTTCTTCTAAAGCAAAACCAGTATCTGCACTACTAAGCAAGCGAGCAATCTCATTCGCGCACTTGGTTGACATGACCGTTAAATAGCTATCTTTGGTAACGCATTTTCCAGCTTCTTGTGCCCACAAAGTGATGGCAGCTTGATCTTGCCCAGCCACTTTCAAGCCGGGGAGTTGCTTGCCCGCACTCACTTCGACAAAAGCAATCGGATTCTCATCACCCTGCCTGAATTGAAATGCTCCTTGTGGATGATTCTCTGCCAAAGCAAACAACTGATTGACAGCACGAACAATGGACTCACTGGAGCGGAAGTTTTGGGTGAGGGTATGGTGATGCAGCGCATCTTTTCTTGCCCGTAAATAGGTGTCCATATCGGCACCGCGAAAACGATAAATGGCTTGCTTGGGATCACCAATCATCAGTAATAAACAGTCTTCTCGATGCTGATACAAGGGCATTAAGCAACCATATTGCCAAGGGTCGGTATCCTGAAACTCATCGACTAGCGCTACTGGAAATTGACTTCGAATAGCTTGAGCTAAGGATTCCCCTGCTTCCCCTTGCAAGGCGTGATAAAGTTGGTGCAAAAGATCATCGAAATCAAACAAGCCAGCTTGCTGTTTGGCTTGCTGATATAGACGATTCACTTCAATCTGTGCGTGTCTTAACAGCGCAGATTGATAATCGGGTTCTTGTTGCACTAAGCGAACATAGCTTGCCATAACATCAAAAGCGGGATGTTCTGGTGCATTGCCTTTGTTACTGGTGACAAAGCCGCCCGTACTTACCAACCTGAGTTGCTTCAAACTAGGCGCATTTTGACCCGTTCGCAACCAATTGAGCAGTTGTTTAAACCAACCCTCTTGATAACTGTTTCCCTTTAGTGCCTTGCTGGCTTTAGCAGATTGAATTAACGTTGTGACCTCATCCGTCCAGAGTTGTTGCAACTGTTCAAAACAGCCTGCCAGTTGCGCTTGCCACTCCAGCCAAGGCTCAAGTGCTTGGCTAGGTTCAATAACCAAAGACGACCCAGCAGACTCTTCGGGTTTTCTTTTCTGATCATTGATTAAGGCCAACAATGCCTCTGGATTTGTTACCCAAGCCTGAACAGCACGAATGGCATTAGGCTCAAGTGCATAATAAACTTGTCGCCAATAACGCTTGCAGGCATCCAATTTAAGTTGATGCGTGTCTTCAACTAAGGTTTGCTCAAACAGCGATAAGCTGTCAAAGGCGTGCTGTCGCAACATACGACTCGCCCAACCGTGAATGGTAAATATGGCTGCTTCATCCATCCATTCAATGGCTAAACTCAGTTTTTGCACACACAATTGGTAATTTTCAGGCACAAACTCGTTCAACAGAGCCGATAATAAAGGATCGTTACTACTGCCCTGCTGAAAAGCCAATTTCGCTTCCTGCAAGCGCAAGCGAATGCGTTCACGCAATTCCGCTGTTGCCGCTTCGGTAAAGGTCATCACCAAAATATCGGGCGGTAACAGAATGCGTTCGCCCTGGTCAAATAGTTGCTGATGTCCTAACACCAAACGCAGGTATAAGGCCGACAGAGTGTAAGTTTTACCGGTACCGGCGCTGGCTTCGATGAGTTGTTGACCCTGAAGTGGAAGTTTGAGCGGGTTAAGGTTTTGTACCGTCATTAAATAACCACCCTCTCCAACATCACCCCATAAAGCCGTTGCGCTAAGTCGCTAAATTCTGGTTGTAAGTCATCAAAAGAGAAGAAACAGCGTTGTAAGGTTAAGGATTGTTGCCACTCTCCAGAACGTCCAAAGCCGCCTTCAAACTCACTTAGTGCTGCAGCGAGTGCTTTTTCTTGCATGAGCTGTCTATCTAATCCTGTATCCGAGTCACCCTGTTTGGCTTGCTGTTGTTGTAAGCTCCGCACATAAGCGATACCACTTTTGCAGGCGACTTTGAGCGGTTGTTGCCAAGCTTGTTGATAAAGCTCAATATAGGTTTGCAAATATAAGCGTGCTTGTGTCGATGCAATCGGAAGAAACCTAAGACTCATGTCGGTACCTATCACAGCACTGGTCACAGGCTGTTCCATGGCATTGGCCAGACAATGAGCAAGCCATGCGTCAATCAGCTTGTGGGCTTTAAACCCTGATTTTGAGTTGAGTGATCCGGGTAGCAAATGAACGGCACAGTATTCGTTTTGTTCATTAGCATAAAGCAAATCAAGTTGACCACTTAGCGTCGTGTTTGTCAGATTTAGTGACAGCGGTAAAGGGGCTAATCGCTGGTTGTAATCGACGATAAGACTCTGCCAAGCCTGCCACAAGTATTCGCTGGTTTGTTGTAGTGCGTGTGCGTTAAGCTCGGCAAAACTCGCTAAAGGCAAAGCCCCACTCAGTTGCCAAGGCAGTGCATCTGATCGACCCGTTGCAAGCCAATATTCGATTTGTTGTTGCCTAAGCTGATGCTGCTGCAAAGCCGATAATTCAAAAGCTTCATCATCTACTTGAATGGCTTGTGGTTGAGTTAGCTTAATGCCAAGGCGATGCTGTAAGAGCACAGCTTGTGGATGACGCAGCAGAGTACTGAGCCGCGTCAATGGCAGTTGAGCGGATATGGGCTCCTCAGCTAGGCTTGCATTCGTCCAATCTGTGCCGCTTATGATAGAGTCTTTCGCTGCTAACCAGTCAATGGCGTAGCTTTGTAATTCTGTATCCGTTTGCACATAGCGCGGTGAAAAAGGTTGTAAAGGATGTTGTATCACCCTTAAAGGCGGTGTCCAAAGTTGATGGCAATAATCGATAAACTGAGCAACGAGAATACTGGGCGCTCGATGTTGGTCATCACGAATACTACGCCCTGTCCAGCTCAGATAGAGTTGTTGACGTGCCGATAAAATCGCTTCTAAAAATAAATATCGATCATCATAACGACGTGACCTATCCCCCGCTCGCCACTGTCCTGCTAACGCCATCAAATCAAAGTCTTGTTTCACTTGTTGACGAGGGTAATCTCGCTCGTTTAGGCCAATCAAGCAAATCACTTTGAACGGAATGGCACGCATCGGCATTAAGGTCGCAAACTGCACCCCACCCGATAAAAACGGACGCTGCAGACTATTGGCATCATCAATGTTGTCTAGCCATGCTTTGGCGACAATAGACAAAGGCAATTTCTGTTGAAACTGACCCAGTTCGCAAGCCGATAACCAACGTTTCAAGCCGGTACGAAAGCGTGCTAACCAACGCTGGCTATTGACGTCATGGGCATCATCAAAAAAGAGGTGTAACACTTCTTCTAAGTAACAACCCCAAATTGCCGGCGGCAATTCATGACTTAACAAGGCTTGAGCAATACGAATCGCATTTAGCCATTCAGATAAAGCACCCAGTAAATCCGCTGATGATCCGGAAGCAGCTGACAAGGGCAAAATCGACTGCCATGCTTGACCCGTATCGCCGCTGGCATAGCCTAATAACAATCTATCTAAGCCAAATAGCCAACTATTGGCATTAATTCCTTGCGGTAACTGATGGCGCTCGCTTCGATCGCTGGCATCCAGTCCCCAACGCACCCCCGACTTTATTAACCATTGATGCAGCGTTTCAACATCGGTTTCAGTCAGCTTAAATTTGGCCTTAACGGCGTCCAGTTCAAACATGGCGTGCCAATCACTCAAGCCGATATCAGCCGTTGGCAGGGTTAATAACCACTGTAATAACTGCATCATCGGCTCGATACCTAGGCTGGTTTCCGCAATCGAATAAGGAATATAACGCTTATCCTTAGGGGAAATACGTCCGAAAACCGCGCTGACTGCTGCAGCAAACTGGTCAATATCGGGCATCATTACCATCACATCAGCGGGTGTTAAGCTGTCGTCTGCATCAAAGAGTGCCAGTAAATGATCGTGCAACATTTCTACTTCGCGCTGCGATGAATAACCAGATCGCAAACAAATGGAGTTGTCGTGCGTTGATCGTGTTTCCGGTTCATCGGGTGGCGGAGTTAAGGTTAGGATATGCCGTTGTAACCTGGCTAATTGACTAGACCCTGACGGTTCAACAAAAACATCCACGCGTTGAAACCAATGCTCGTGATGCGCTGTTTCATCAAACTCATTGAGCAACTGTAAATAGTCTTTGCCTTGTTTACCCCAAGCGGCCAATAAGGGATGAAAACTGGCGTAGTCTTCTTGTAAGGCCTTTAGGGGGATGTCTTGCTTAATCGCATTTCGTTGGGCTTTTATCAGCTGGTTGCGACGCCAGTAACGAGCGTCTTGCACATCGCCCCAATAATATTGACAAGGATTATGGACAAACAACAACACCTGAGACACGCAAGCCATCATCGACAGAGCTTCAAGGGTTTGTTGTGGTAAGCTGCTGACACCAAAAACAAGGATTCGCTCAGGTAACTTTACCGAAACTAACCGCTTGTCATCAGCCATGTGTTGCATGAATTGATCGTGCACACTAGCACGCGAGGTTAGGATTTGCCCACTGGCTTCAATATCGCGCTGCAAATCACGCCATAAAGCTGCTTGCCAAGTGTTCTCTTCGAGTGGGCTGATTTCACCTTGTTGGTTAATCAGCTGATTGAGCCCTTTTGACCAATCTGCAATCCAGTCAGCTCGATAGGTTTGGTATTGGTCGTATAAGTCAGCAATTTGTGACGCCAATTGAAAACGTCTCTCTGTCGCTTGTTCACTTTGAGCTAAATAATGCCTTAATGGCTGATAAACCATGTTGTCACTCATTATTACCTGATCTAATATTCGGTGAATACGCCAAGTAAGCGGTGCTTTATCAAAAGCCATTTGCTTAGGAACCTGATGACTGCCTAACACTTGACGATAGGCACGCCATAAAAATTCACTCGGTAGGTAAAATTCGACACCCGCACTAATACCCATTTGCAGTGCCATTGATTGCACCAGCCATTGTTTCATGCCATTGCTTTGAACCAGTAGCACATCTGGCGTTAAGGCAGGAAGCGGATGACTTTGCAACCAAGACAGCATGACATCTCG
>JACXUY010000149.1 GCA_014763665.1 Gammaproteobacteria bacterium | reverse complement strand
ACACCAACAACGCTTTCTTTATCCGTTACGACAAGGGAATAGATTTTGGTGCGATGCATGAGTGCCTCGGCATCGGCAAAGCGTTCGTTGACATCAATGGTGACTGGTGAGCTAGTCATCATTTGTTGTGCGCTGAGTTGTTTAACATCATCGCTTTTGTCGTAAGCGCGACGCACATCACCATCGGTAATGATACCAACAAGCTTTTGCTCGTTTAACACCAGCGCAACACCTAAGCGTCCAGCGGTGATGGTTTGGAGCACATCTCTAAAGCTGCTGGTTGGCGTGCAGAAAGGCAGGTTGTCTTTGTGCATGACATCGCCCACTTTGGTCAGTAGTTTGCGCCCTAAACTGCCACCTGGATGAAAACGAGCAAAGTCTTCTGGCTGAAAGTTTTTGTTGATGGAAAGCACGACAGCTAAGGCATCGCCCATCACCAAGGTATTGGTGGTGGAACTGGTTGGCGCAAGGTTATTAGGACAAGCTTCTTTTTCTACAGATATATCTAAAACTGCATGAGCGTGTTGCGCTAATGTAGAATTGAGCTTGCCCGTCATGGCAATAATGCGGTTGCCCTGATATTTCAAAAAAGGGAGGATGCGAATGACCTCATCGGTTTCACCACTGTTTGAAATGAGTAGTGCGACGTCATCGGGTTTAATCATGCCCAAATCGCCGTGAAAAGCTTCGCCGGGATGAACCGAGAAAGCAGGGGTACCCGTTGAGGCCATGGTGGCGACAATTTTCTGCCCGATCAAGCCAGACTTGCCCATACCAATCACCACTAGGCGACCAGTGGTATTCATAATCAGCTCCACTGCATGCACAAACTGATCGTTGAGTCGTTCAGACATTATTTGTAGTGCGGCAATTTCTTGTGCGATGACCGATTTGGCTTGTTCTAGTTGTTGATTCATGCAAAAGACCTGGATATACGTTAACAACTTTACATTTTAGCGCAGAATTAACCTAACTGTAAAAATACTTCGCTGAGTAATAGACGACTGGATGCTGTGCTAAAGCAAGAGCGTCGAGAAGGAAGTTGCAGCTTGCTTTGATGTTGCCAATGTGGCCATTGATGGCTATCTGTTAAGGCGTACTCAAATGCGGAGCGTTTAATGGCCAATTGTTGTGAGAGCCAGATGCCTAAAGGCTGTGTACCTATGTGTCTAATATCTGAAAACTCATGTTGTTGATGTAAAAATTCAGCTTGTTCGGCATCGGTTAAAGGAATGAAGCTTCGAGCATAGAGTACTGGCTTGTGGCGACAGTTAAGCAGCACACTTCTAACCCAACCTTTGCTAGGATGAGATAAGTTCAAGCGCGTTGCTTCATCAGGGAGACAGTCGTCAATGCCTTCGTACAGCACGCTTACCGACAAAGGACTGCCGCAGTTAGCACTCAGGGCGAGCGTCAAGAGCCCGGTCGTTTGCATGAGTTTTTGTGCAATCGGCAGACAATTATGCGGCGGTTTGTTGCGCCAATGGACAATACAGGATGTGTCGTATTTCATGCGAATAGTTTAGCAGATATGATGTCTGACGACTATGATTGTTGACTTGTCAATAAAATAGTGCTAAATTAGGGGAATTAAGTTATGGCTATGTAGCTCAGTCGGTTAGAGCACAGCACTCATAATGCTGGGGTCACAGGTTCAAGTCCCGTCATAGCCACCAAATTGCCAAATCAACCCGTCTCAGCACGGGTTTTTTTGTGTCCGAAATTGGAAGTTTGTCCTCTATCATAAAATTTAATGAATGCCCTTAATTTGGCAATCTTGAACAGCACATAAACTGTTGAGACTCTACTGATTGGATAAGTTAAAATTATCTAAAAACCCTGTATTTCATTGATGGATGCAAAGCGGAGATTATAGACTAACTTCAATCAAAGCAAGAGGCAAACACAGCATGAACATTCATCCTCATGCTCGCACGCCCCCAAAAATCAGAGAGGAAATGCAAGCCGACAAACGCTCAGGCATGAGTTATGTGGCGATTGCCCAAAAATACAATGTCGGCGTTGCCACAGCTATTG
>JACXUY010000148.1 GCA_014763665.1 Gammaproteobacteria bacterium | reverse complement strand
GTGAGTGCGTGCGCTATTAAAGTTTGTGCGCGTTGGCTGCGTAATGGTGCTTGTATTCTTCTTTCGTTGCCTAAGTCTAGCTTTAGCTGGTATTTGCCAAAACCACTGGTTCGCCTTTGTCCGACGCCTAAGTATTGACCTAAAATGAGCCCTTGCCAAATGCCGTAAGGAATCGGTGCTGTTTGCGTCATGGTAATGTAACCCACCATGCCGCCAGCCGTATTGTCTTGTTTGTCTTTGCTGTAATAGGGTGTATCTAGCCAGAATAAATCGGCATGACTCACGCTCAGTGGTAAGCTTTGATACACTTGCTGATCTATCACGACAGGTGATTGTCCCATTTCAGTAATCAGATTATTGAGACTTTCGATAATGCGCTTTACCAGCAATGCCGCATTGAGATGGGTTTTATCACGACAAAAGCGATCTTCACCAGTTAGGTTAAAGTCTTTTCGATCATCGCTAGAGCGCATTAACCGTGTTGGACTCAGCCATTGTAGTGTGATAATTCTGGGGTAGAGGGTATCTTCTTTTTGCCATGCTCGTGCTAGGTCAATCAAGTTTCGACTGGTAAAAGCATTGAGTCCCTGTGCATTTACCACGGCTTTGCCATCGACCAAATCGATTAACCTGCTGCATTGACAGTTATTACGTATGGGAGCGGCTTTATCGGTGACGGGTGCAGATTGCGGTAAGCCCAATAAGCGATTAATCAACGGCTGAAAATGATGCTTTTTGCCCGCATAACTCATGACCGAAAATCGATATTCGTCGCCTATTTGATAGTTTAAACGTCCACTTTCAGGTGCCTCAGTGGTGAGTGAGTTTTTGTAATCCTCGGGACTGTTCAGCATAAAGCGGCAAAAGGCATCGACCGTCATTTGATGGAAAAAATTAAATTCGCTTGGCTCAGTAAATCTAAGACAAACCGACAGTCCATGCAATGGTAGTAAGGGCGCAAATGGCGAGTGAGACATGGCTTATTGCTTGGGGAAATTTGGGTCAGCTTTAAATTTAATGTGGACTAGCGTTGCCGAGTCTGCTCCAACGGCATGATCGAGTAGTGGACCGAGGGTTGGCATGGGAGATTCGGCAACAAGACAGATGTGGTGAGTGGGTAGCATTAAATATACCTTCTATTCATCAAACCAAAATTGTTGTAGGTTGTGTCGTGATGATATAAGTAAACAGGAATGCTATTACCAAATTCTGCTCCTACCAAGGCTGCCGCTATGGCGGGACCTGCAAAAAACAAGTGTATGCTGTCTGCGCCGAGTTTTTGTAAGTCTCGATGAATCTGTTGCAATTCTTTGGCAAGATCAGTTAAATTTTCTGGTGTGGTGATGGTTTCGTGATTGATTTGCAGTATCAACTCATCTGGTATTGCTTTGAGTTGCTCATTTTGTTTAAGGTATCGACAAACCTGCGTTTTAATGTCTCTGTTGGGCAATAAGTCGATAATTAAAACACATTGAATTTTGCCATGAATGTTTGCAATGGCATTTTTGGTCCATTGGCGTTCCTTACGTTTTTGGCCCAAGGTTAAACTATACCAAGTCCAGAAAATAGGCACGGCACTTATAATGCTTAAAATAATGCCAATACCATCTAGGTATTCGGTGATCCAGTTTGAAATAGCTAAGAAAGTTTCCATATTGCTCTCTTGATTACCGTTTAGTGATTTTATAGATTTGCTCGTCTTTCAACGTGATAACTTTCTAACCTTGCACCTAGCGCATCCATTTGCTCAATGCTGAGTTCGGCACCGCGAAGTTCGGGTGGGGTATCCAAACTCAAATATACAAAGCTTGTTCCTTTTTCGCATACTGCCGCGGCGAGGTGAACGGGTAATGTGCCGATGACAGTATCATCGGCAGTTAGCTTGGCAAGATCGTTTTCGGTGAGGTGGGTGAGCACCTTATCGACAGCAACCTTGCTTTTCACCCATGCAATGGCAGAGGGGTGACGAGAGATGAGTAGGGTGGTCATGATTGTGGTGCTTTTAACCAAGGCTTTTTATCGGTCAGTCTTTTGGCTTGTTCTTTCGCTCTTTTCTTGTCAGGA
>JACXUY010000056.1 GCA_014763665.1 Gammaproteobacteria bacterium | reverse complement strand
TTTGGGGTCGTGCGAGCATTAGGATGAATGTTCATGCTGTGATTGCCTCTTGGTTTGATTGAAGTCAGTCTATAATCTCTGCTTTGCATCCATCAATGAAATACAGGGTTTTTAGATAATCTTAACTTATCCAATCAGTGGAGTCCCAACACGTTGAATCAGCCAAACGGTTGCACGATACTCACTTTAGGAAAACAGGCTGTTACAGCCGCTTCTTCATGAGCATCAAATAAGAGTTTGACATTGGGGCCGGCATCTAGTGTTGCCCAACAGGCGAGCCCTTCGCTGCGTGCTTGCCATAGGGTTTGCAAGGTGGCGATGGTTTCGGGCAAGAAGTAGCAAAGTGCTGGTGAGGCCGATAGCATGGTGGCATGCATGGATAGGGCGTTGTGTTCGCTGATCGCGCCAATTTGCGCTATGTCCTGTGCGGCAATCGCGGTTTGTAATCGTGATAAGTGTTGCTCAACCATGGGTTTCCAAGCGGGATAAAGGCTTAGTCCATGTACTGTTTGTTGCATGCCTAAACGAGAGCTGATGGGTTTGGTTTTACGCGATAGCGTCAATAAGCCGACGCGTAATGACGGCAGTTGATGGGTAATTGGCGTAGCATAGCTATCCATACCATCGGCTTGCGTGCCAGCGTGCCAGTGAACTAAGCCGTTCCAGAGCGAGCGGCTAGCACTGCCGGAACCGATACGTGCCAAAATGGATAGTTGCGTTTTGTTCAGTTGCCATTGGCATAAGTCGTTAAGTGCCAGCACCAGTGCAGCATAACCCGAGGCTGATGACGCCAAACCTGCACCAGTGGGCACGTCATTGTGAGTGTCGATGATAAAGCCAAGTGATGGGTTGGGTCGGAAGTAATGTAAATACTGACGAGTGCGTTTAACAAAGGCGTTATCACTTGGCAATAGCTCACCATTTAAGCTGATGTTATCTTCACCTTCAGTCCAACGAATGCGTGTTCTTGTGCCTAGGGTGCGCAAGCCGATGGATAGGCTGTCCGTCACCGGTAGGTTAAGCTCGGTGTCACGTTTGCCCCAGTATTTAATGAGCGCGATATTAACCGGCGCAAAGGCACTGCCTTCACGTGAAAAATCGGGTCTGGTTTTGGGAATAATGTGTTGAATACAGGCTTGTGCGCTAAACATAAAATCATGACCTAAAAACAGTGTGCGCCTAAGGCACTGGTGTGAACGGGAAGGGCATCAGTGAGCGGTTTGGTGGGACTGCCTAAAGCAATCACACAGTCCCCCAGTCCTGACCCCGAAATTTTTGCGCCATAAAGTCCTTCGCAAGCGCGTAGGCGATGTGCAATGGCATCTAATTTACTATCGCTGACGCCTAAGCCGTGCATTAAGCCATGTGCCATATTCATACAGCGCCCCAGTTCAGTTAGGTTCTTGTGTCGAATCGCTTCGCAGGCGGCATGGGTGATATGGCTGATCCACATAAGCCATTGTTCAAATAAAGGATGATGCTTAGGCCATAAGGCTTCTACTTGTCGAATGACCTGAGGGGTTGGCGTTTTATAACCGCAATAGACACTGACAATCGGCAGCTGGTCGGCAAGGCGTTGCATGCTCAGCATTTTGGGATCAAAGCGGAGGATACCGCCACTGAGTGCGACCGCTAAATCCGTACCTGATCCTGTTCCTTGCACGGCTCTTATGCTAGCTAGTCCAAGTTGAAAGCGTGCTTCCACAGTCAGCAAGGAATCACTCAAGACAGACAGTCCTGTCACCATCGCTGCCACAACAGCACTGGAACTGCCTAAACCTTGAGTGGTATTAATGTCGCTGCGAATAGTGATGGTTAGTCCTCGCTTGCAGGCTTGTGGAGCTTGTTGACGAAACAGCCTTAACACCGTCATGACAAAACTGAGTTGGGGTTCGGGTGTCAGTGTTTGCCAGTCGGTGTGGTGTTCGATAAAGTCGGTGACAATATGAAGTTGTGCATCGTCACCTTCTTGCCATTCAATGGTGAGCCAGTGGTCAATAGCGCAGGCAATGGCAGGTTGTCCATGCAATACCGCATGTTCGCCAAAAAGCATGAGACTGCCTGGTGCGCGACTCGTCCACCTTGTCTTCATGGGTTGTCTCCTTTGGATGGGGCGGTTAGCGAAGTGAGCGGCCAATAAGGGTAGCCATATTCAGCACAGAGCTCTCTGGGATCTTGATGCGATAATAGCCAAAAAAATCCGCCACCGTCACCGGATATACTGCCCGCGCCACAGAGTTTGCCCGCCCAACCGAGAGCCTGAGCCGCTTGTGCAAACTGCTGAACTTTTGGTGGTACCACTCCCAATTGCGTTAAGCACCCATGCAAGTGAGTGACGGCTTCTGCTAGGTCAGTTGATTCATGGGCGCTATTCAAGCTTTGTGCGATTTGTTCCGTTGCCACTTCCATGCTCGACCAGAGATCTTGGCGGCTGGCATGATGTTTTCTTACCCAACCGACGCAATCAGCGGTGCTACTCTGCGCATTGCCGGTATCGACTAAATAGCCAGGCAAGGCGGTGTCAATTGCGAGTGCTGTGAACTGACCTTGTTTCCAGCGTAAGCGATCGGCCAATAAAATGGCGGCAACGTCCAATCCCGATGACTTTCCGTGTGCCAATTGCTCACAGTGTGTTGCCATAGCTTTTATTTCGGTTAGTGAAAGCTGCGTTTGCGTTGCTTGGTTAAGGGCGTGAATCATGGCAATAATCAGGCTGGCAGAAGAGCCTAATCCTTGTCCGATGGGAACATCACTTTTCAGATGAAGTGATAAACTGGGTAGTGCATGGCTTTGTTGCCAGCGTGCTAATACCGCCAAGGGTAGATCACTGAGTTGAGTGAGCAGCGGTGTTCGGCTGTCTTGTTGCCAGTGTTGATGACGCTGTTGAAGTTGCTGCCAATGTTGAATGAGACTATCTCTATTCCAACTGATTGCTTGTCCATCAACCAGTAGCAACTCTCCCTTAGGGTGTTGATTTATTGTGCAGTAGGTTGCCCATGCCAAGCGTGTGGTAATGGCAGTGTTACCGTAAACAACACTATGTTCTCCGGCTAAAATTAGCTTACTCTGTGCTTGAGTTTTGAACATACTGACGTTTGTGAGCACGAATGGCACTCAGACGGAAATGACCGCGACTATAGCTCGAAATTTCAATATTATCGTTACGTTCGACTTCACCGAATCGTTTATAGAAATCAAGATATTCGGAGAAGGACAACTCTTTACGAGCAGCCAACAACGCTTGATGTTGGCTGGTATAAAGATACTGACGATAGTTTGTGCCAACGATGCCGCTAAAAAACTCACCCACACAACCCGAACCATAACTAAACAGCCCAATACGTTGACCAGCAAGGTCATCAACATCGTTTTCCAGTAAGGAAATAAGCCCAAAATAGAGCGATGCACTATAGCTGTTGCCCACGGTACGATTGTATTTGAGCGATGCGCCCATGGCTTGTTCAATACTGGCTTCGTTAGCTTCTTGTCCTGTTAACTTCATTAAGCGACTATGCGCTTTAATGGCCATTTTAGTAAAGGGTAGGTGGTAACAGAAGCGAGCAAAGTCGGCGTAAATCAGCGCACGGCTTTCGTGAAAATGTTGCCAAGCATGTTTTAAGGCAGTGAGGTAAACCATGGTTGAGTACTTGCCATCGACTAAGGCGGTATCTCGGTAGTTAGGGCGCCAAAAATCCATCACATCTTCGGTGTAATAACCAGAGCCAGCTTCGATCGCTAAAACATCCGCCTGATTACTCACTAGCATAGCTACCGCACCACAACCTTGTGTCGCCTCACCGGGGGAGCCCAGTTCATAACGCGCCACATCGGCAGCAATGACCAAAATACGCTCATTGGCATTGACGCGCACCATATTGACCGCCATCTGTAAAGCGGCAGTACCGGCGTAGCAAGCATGTTTTAACTCGACCACACGACAACGAGATGACAAGCCAAGCAATCCATGCACAAAAGCACCAGCCGATTTGGATTGGTCAATACCGCTTTCGGTAGCAAAGAGGACTGCCGTGAAACTTTGAGGATCAAATTCTTGCACAATGGGCAAGGCAGCATTGGCAGCGAGCGTCACTATGTCTTCATCGGGAGAGATGACGCTCATTTGATCTTGACCAATACCGACATGGAATTTATCGGCATCTTCACCGCGAGCCTGAGCAAAGACACTCATGTCGAGATAAAAAGGTGCTGTATAAAAACTAATACGTTGAATGCCAATGGTCATCGACGCGAGCCTTCTGCTAAATCAACGATGAGATGCTTGTTGAGCCAGACTTCTTGTAGATTGGGTTTGCCCAATAGAAACAAGGTGATGCGAATTTCTTGTTTAATTTGTTCAATACGATCAATCACTGCTTGTGTTGACTCCATAGCAGGTTGTAAAAAAGGCGCAGCCATACCAGCGATGCGAGCGCCCAGAACGAGTGATTTTACCACATCAATGCCATTACGTAAGCCGCCACTGGCAATCAGCTGCGTTTGCGGGGCTAATGGTCGACATTGTTGTAAGATCCAAGGAGTAGGTAAGCCCCAATCTTGAAAGGTGAGTCCGATTGGATTACCTGCGCTACGAAGTTGCTCAACCCGACTCCATGAAGTGCCGCCACTGCCGGCTACATCGAAGTAATGAATGCCTTGTGCTAGGCCTTGGCGAATGAGACCGGGAGATAGCCCACTACCGACTTCTTTTAACAGAATAGGGCGCGATAGTTGTTGCTGTAACTGACCGATTTTCGTCCAGAGATTGGAGAAATCGGTATCACCTTCGGGTTGAATGGCTTCTTGTAGTGGGTTTAAATGCAAAAAAAGCCCGTCTGCATCCAGTTGATCTATCGCGGCTTGGGCGTGTTGGCTATTCAATTGGTAGTTAAGTTGAACCGCACCTAAATTGGCAATGAGCGGAATACTGGGAGCAAATGGACGCAATTTAAAACTCGCTGCCGCCGCAGAATTTTCAAACTGAATACGTTGAGAACCGACAGCAAGCGCGACACCACAGTGTTCGGCTGCCTCGGCTAAACGCTGATTGATGGCTAGTAATTGCGGATGATCGCCCCCTGTCATAGAGGAAATCAGCAAAGGAGCCTCCAGTGTTTTTCCTAAAAACTCACAGCGCATATTAACATCTGCTAGCCCACATTCGGGTAGTGCATTGTGCATTAAGCGAAAAGCGTCGAAATAACCACCTTGCCGATCGACTTGTGAGTCGTTGAGTAGGTGGTGTATGTGGTCTAGCTTGCGTTGACCAATGCTCATGCTGACTGGTGCCTTTCTAGCTTGCGGTGAGATTGCATCAGTTCACCTGGGTTGGTTTGTGCTGCTAACAGCGATAATTCGCCACACAGCACCACGGCCGCGCAAATCATGGCTAATCGACGTGCGCTACTGCCCGCTTCTGCGTTGGGGGTGCAACCCATTAACGCCAGATTGTCAGTGACAAAATCCAAGCCCTTGCCATTACCGACCGTACCGACGATTAAATTGGGCAAGCTTACGGAGAAGTAGAGAGAGCCATCCGCCAAGACTTCAGCGTGGTCTATCGCTTGCGAGCCTTCAATAATATTAGCAGCATCTTGTCCGTTGGCGAGATAAAAAGCAAGGAGCATGTTGGCAGCGTGAGCGTTGGCGGACATTAGGCTGCCAGTCAGAATGCTGCCGATTAAGTTTTTGCGAATATGTAAGTCAACCAAGCGTTGCGGGGTTGTTTTAAGGTAACGCGTCACTAATTTGGCAGGGAGTGTACATTCGGCGATGACGGATTTACCCCGACCCTCAATCGAGTTAATAGCAGATACTTTTTTGTCGGTGCAATAATTGCCGGAAATGGTGACATAGCGCAATTCAGGCCACTGAGTTAACACCCAGTTTTGCAGGTGTTCGGCAGATTGTGTCACCATATTGTGACCAGAAGCATCGCCACTATCAATTGCTAGCCTTAGATAGATGAGCCGTCCGACAATGCGCGTATCGAGCGATTTGAGGCGGGCAAAACGACTGGTTGCTGCCACCACTTCACTGGCTTCCGTCAGTCGTGCTTCGATGGATTGGCAAATGCGCCTAGCAGCTTGCGCATCCTCAGCTTGCACCGCAAAGGAACGCGTCATCTGTTCATTTAGCAGAGTCACCTGAATGCCGCCCGCCGCCGAGCAGACACGCGCACCGCGATTGACTGAAGGCCATAAGGGGGTTTCATAAGTGGCTAGGGGAACCATGATTTCATCATCAACATCACCAGTTAACCTAAGTGGCCCTATGATTTGCATGGGGATAGAAGCGAAGCTGTGTGTCATGCTGATTCCAAATATTCGTACTTTATTATTATAACATGGGATAAACAGGAAACAAAAAAGCACCGCAAGCGGTGCTTTTTTGTCTCGGTTTGTTCGTTATGCGATCGTTATGAAGCGCGTTTACGGAACTCACCAGTACGTGTATCAATTTCGATCATTTCACCGGTTTCGATGAAAGCGGCGACTTGCAACTCAAAGCCACTGGCTAAGCGAGCAGGTTTCATGACTTTTCCTGAGGTATCACCACGAACCGCCATTTCAGTATAAACTACTTTGCGATTAATGATGGTTGGGAATTCAACACTGATCGGTTTGCCTTCGTAGAAAGTCACTTCAACTTCATCGGTCATGCCTTCTTCGATGTAATTCAGTGCATCACCCAAGTTGTCTTTTTCCACTTCATAAGGATTGTATTCTTCGTCCATGAAAACATACAGAGGATCGGCAAAATAGCTGTAAGTACAGGTTTTCTTGTCTAGAATAATCTGTTCAAATTTGTCGTCTGCTTTAACAACGGTTTCAGTACCAGCACCTGATAACAGGTTTTTCAGTTTCATTTTTACAACGGCGGCATTACGACCAGATTTACTAAATTCGGCTTTCAACACGATCATCGGTTGACCTTCGAACATCATTACGTTGCCAGAGCGGAATTCTTGTGCAGTTTTCATGGGAGTGGTTCCATACAATAAAATTGAGTAATCTTTTCTATTATACCTTGATCATAGCTAAGAAAATAGAGGTAAGCTCAGCCGAAGCGATAAATCAAACGCGTTACTATTGGTGAGTGTTTTGCTGATTTGGGGCTGTTTTACTGTTAATAAATTGGATGAGATTGCTACTTAAGTCCCCTAATTTAATGATTCGTTGCTGAATGTGTTGTGCTTGAGAAGTTAATGACAGCAACAATGCGATGACTTCTCGCAAGTTAACGATCGGTTGTTGCGCATTCCAGCTACGATTGAGATCAGCGAGCACTGGGTGCATCGCAGTCGTTTGCATAAAAGCATCGAGTTTCATCCAGTGGGCTTGATCTTCAGTAGGATAAATATGCCATACCAAGGGCTTAGCAGATAGTAGCCCGCGAATGAGCGATTCTTCACCGCGCACAAAATTAAGATCACACGACCAGAGCAGTCGATCATATTCACTTTGTGGTAAAAACGGGATAAAGTGAATTATGGCGTTGCCTAACTGATAGCTATTGCCTGCGATGATTTGCCATTGATCAAAATGCCGACTTAATTCGTGACACAGCTTGCTCATTGGACAATAGAGCTCAATGGGTAATGGGTAGTCAGCAACTTGTTCCAATAAGCTAATAACCGCTTTGTTTTCATAACCAAATAAACTCATGCGCAGACTAGATGCATGGGCGCGCGGAAGTTGCCAACGTTCAAACCATTCAAGTTGTTCGTTCAGCGTAAAGGCTAGTCGTTGCTGTTCATAATCGGTCTCGTAAAGCACGCCACCCGTACCCGACACAATGCCAGGAAAAAAGAAGTATTTATGCAGCCCATCGGATTGAAAGGAGCGTAAGCCGTGACAACCGAGCACCCAGTCTTCGCAACTGAAATAGTCAAGATTAATGCATAAGCTGGCTTGTTTAAGCATGGCTTGTCGATAATTGGCTGGTAACTCGCAAGCAAATGCTTCAATGACTAGGGGTGCAGGTATGATGTTAGGAAAAGGCATTGACCACAAGCACACATAGATCTGATTAAGCTGTTGCTCTGCCAAGTGTTCGTTTGTTTCGGGGTAAAGGTGTTTTAAAGCACTCAGGTCATCGACCCACAGTCGCACGTGCATACCATGACGCTGATTGAGTTGTAACGCTAGTCTCCAGCAGGTGGCAATATCACCGTAATTGTCGATAACAGTACAAAAAATATCGAAGTCTGGGTGGGGGATCTGGTTCACTGTATAAAAAGTCCGTGACGGTATAAGGGTCGTTTCGTATGAATTCATGATTTGATAATGCAGATTGTAGCTGAACTTGTTATGATTACAGGCCATTTTTGATAAAGAAAGCAACGCATGACAACAGAAAATCGTTTGGTTCGTCTCGCTACCTATGTGGCGGTGGCGGTGGCCATCATTTTAGTACTGATTAAGCTCTATGCTTGGTTGCGTACTGGCTCTGCTTCAATTCTGGCATCTTTGCTCGATTCAACTGTCGATATTCTGGCTTCGTTGATTATCCTGTATGCAGTGATGATTTCACAAGCACCGGCTGATAAGGAACATCGTTTTGGTCACGGTAAAGCTGAACCTCTGGCCAGTTTGGCGCAAAGCGCCTTTATTGCGGGTTCTGCGGTTTATTTGATTCTTTATGCCATTGAAAGTTTGTGGATGTATAGCGCCCTACAGCAGGTGAATATTGGTCTGTGGGTGATGGGATTATCACTTGTATTAACCACCGTGTTGGTTATCTTTCAGTATTATGCCATTCAAAAAACCAAATCCACAGCGATACAGTCAGATGCTTTGCATTATGTTTCGGATATTTTAACGACTGGTTTAGTGATATTAGGCTTGTTGTTCAGTCAACTTCAATGGTTAGATCCAATACTGGCCATTCTGATTGCATTATGGATTATGCGCAGTGCTTATAGCATTGGTCGAGATTCAGTGAATCAGTTAATGGATGGTGAAATTGATGATGACATGCGTGCGCAAATCATTCAAATTATTTTAGCCACGCCAAAAGTGCAAGGTTTTAACGATTTAAGAACCTATCGGGCTGGTCCCAATTGCTTTGTGCAGTTCGACTTGGAGTTAGACGATCAACTGACCTTGTTTGAAAGCCACGCCATTAGTGAACATGTTGTTAATAACTTGAAAGCAACCTTTGCTAATTTAGACGTGATGGTGCATCAAGAGCCAGTGAGTTTTCGGCATGATGCAGACCATCATCAATGGGGAACAGCTTAAGCCTTGATGCGGTTTTGCCAAGATTGAATGGTATTTTCCAACAGGGTAGCAATGGTCATAGGACCAACACCACCTGGTACAGGTGTAATCCAACTGGCGCGCTCAGCAGCGACCGTTGTTTCGACATCGCCGCATAGACTGCCATCGGCTAAGCGATTGATGCCTACATCAATCACGATGGCACCTGCTTTAATCCAATCACCTGGAATGAAGTTGGGAATGCCTACGCCCACGACCACTAAGTCGGCACGACTGACTTCTTCTTGTAAGTTTTTTGTGGCACTGTGGCAAATGGTGACTGTAGCCCGTTCATTGAGCAGTTCCAACATCATGGGCACACCGACGATATTACTGGCGCCGACCACGCAAGCATGCAGTCCGCGTAAATGAATGCCTGTTTTGTTCAGCAGCGTCATCACACCCGCAGGGGTACATGGACGCAGCAGGGGACGGCGTTGCGCCAAACGACCAAAGTTAAAGGGATGAAAGCCATCGACATCTTTAGCTGGATCAATGCGTTCTAATAATTTTTCGCTATCAAGATGCTTGGGTAAGGGTAGCTGCACCAAGATACCATCGACCAAAGGGTCAGCGTTTAGTTGGTCTATGAGTGCCAGTAATTCCGCTTGCGTGGTGTCGCTAGGTAATTTATGGCTAAATGAGGTAATGCCTGCTTTGGCACAGCCATTTTCCTTGTTACGCACATAAACTTGAGAAGCGGGATCGGTACCCACGAGTACCACCGCTAATCCCGGAGCACGTTTGCCTGTTGCCGTTGCTTCACTGACAGAGGCTGCCAGTCTGGCGATAATTTCATCGCGAATGAGATTGCCATTAAGAATTTGTGCGGGCATTTTGACTCCTTACAGTGCATTTCTAAAACACTAAACGGGTTGGGGGTCTGGGGGAAGGGGTTTAAAAGTGAACCTGAAATTGATTGCATTAACCCCATTTCCCCCAGCCAAAAAATTAAAGGAATATAAAAACAAGCGTAGCGACGTTTTTATAGGCTTTTCATTACAGTTTCAGTGGCC
>JACXUY010000014.1 GCA_014763665.1 Gammaproteobacteria bacterium | reverse complement strand
CCGATGGCGGGCTTATTTGCTGTGGTGATTGTCGCTTTTATTACCGCCGCTTTTGGTGGTCGTCCGGGTATGATATCCGCTGCCGCTGGTTCCTTAGCGGTGGTCATGACAGCACTGGTAGTTCAGCACGGTGTCGAGTATCTATTTGCCGCAGTAATTGGTATGGGCATCATTCAATTGATTATCGGCTGGCAAAAATGGGGGCGTTTTATTCGCATGGTGCCCGCTCCCGTCATGCTCGGTTTCGTTAACGGCTTGGCCTTAATTATTTTTATGGCTCAGTTGCCCGCATTTAAGGATGCAAGCGGCAACTGGCTGCAAGGAAGCGCTTTGTGGCAATTATTGGCGATTGTGTTTGCTACCATGGCCATCATTTATCTTCTGCCTCGCTTAACCAAAGCCATTCCTTCGGCATTGGCAGCGATTGTGTTAATGACCTTGGCGGTAGTTGCTTTAGATTGGGACTTACGCACCGTTGGTGATATTGCCAGTATTGAAGGTAGCTTATCGGTTTTACTGTTTGGTGATCCCAGCAATGCTGCCTTAAACGGCTTTCATATCCCAATGATTCCGTTTACCTGGGAAAGTTTGGTTATTGTCGCGCCTTATGCTTTGATTTTGGCAGTTATTGGTACCACGGAATCCCTACTCACCATGACCTTAATTGATGACATTACCCAAACGCGCGGTCAAGGCAATCGGGAATGCCTAGCCTTAGGTTCTGCTAATGTGATTGCTGGCATGTTTGGTACCATGGGTGGCTGTGCGCTTATTGGTCAGTCGATGATTAATACCAAATCTGGCGGTACGGGGCGTTTGTCGGGTATTACTGCTGCGTTCGTTGTGTTATTGTTTATTTTGGTGTTGTCTGACTTAATTGAACAAATTCCCATCGCCGCCCTTGTTGGTTTGATGTTTTTTGTCGTTTTTGCAACCTTTGAATGGTCGAGTATGGCGATATTGCGAGGTATGACGAAATCAGATGCAGCTATCGTTATTATCGTTACGCTACTCACCGTTATATTTGATTTAGCAATTGGCGTCATTGCCGGGGTGATTATTGCAGCCTTGGTTTTTGCTTGGCAACATGCACAAAAAGTGATGTTAGAGCGAAAAGTTCAACCCGATGGCAAGGTGATTTATCACGTGCATGGCCCTTTGTTTTTTGCTTCTGCACGTAGCTTTAGCGAACAATTTGCCATAGATGATGACCCTGAGTGTGTCAAGATTGATTTCAAATATTCGCGTGTTTATGACCATACTGGTGTCGAAGCCATTGATAAACTCACAGAGCGTTATCAAGCGAAAGGCAAAAAACTGGTACTGAAACATTTAAGTCCCGAATGCCAAGCTTTGCTCTCCAAAGCGAAGGAATTAGTGGAAGTGAATGTTTCCGAAGACCCGCATTATCACGTGTCGATGAATCGATGATTATCGAATGAAAAAGGCGCAGTTATCTGCGCCTATTTTTCTAATCATTAAATCCGACGCCAAGTCGTGCCTTGTGGTGTGTCTAAAATTTCAATGCCTGCTGATTTAAGTTCATTACGAATACTATCCGCTTGAGTAAAGTCTTTGGCTTTTTTCGCTGCCAATCGAGCCTCTATTTTGGCTTGAATGTCGGCTTCACTTAATCCATCCGTCGCGATACCACCCTGCAAAAAGGCACTCGGTTCACTGGTTAAAATACCGAGTTGATTGCCCAAAGAGACCAATAGCTGTGCCAGCTGTCCAGCCAAGTACTGATCTTTAGTGGCTTTCGCTTTATTCACTTCCGTTGCTAAATCGAATAACACGGCAAAGGCTTGCGGAGTATTAAAGTCATCATCCATCACCGCATTGTAGGCATCGGTCCACTGGCTGACTAGGTTAGCGGCTGGTGTTACTAACTTCACCCCATCTAATGCACCATATAAGCGACGCAAGGCCGCACGAGCATTGTCTAAGTTTTCGGTGGTGTAGTTAAGCGGATTACGGTAATGGCTCGACAATAAGAAGAAACGAATCACCTCAGCAGGATAGCTTTTTAACACATCACGGATAGTAAAAAAATTCCCTAACGACTTAGACATTTTTTCATTATTAACATTGACAAAACCCACGTGCATCCAGGTATTCACGTAGGTATGACCATGTGCACATTCGCTTTGAGCGATTTCATTTTCGTGATGCGGAAACTGTAAGTCGTGACCACCACCATGAATATCTAAGTGCTCACCTATGGTATGTTTTGACATAGCAGAGCATTCAATATGCCATCCCGGACGCCCCTCGCCCCAAGGCGAAGACCAATGTGGTTCATCTGGCTTAGATGCTTTCCACAGCACAAAGTCTAACGGGCTTTCTTTTTGCTCATTCACATCGACACGCGCACCCGATTGCAACTCTTCAATCCTTTTACCCGACAGCTTGCCATAGTCAGCAAACTTTTCCACGCGAAAATAGACATCACCATTGGCAGCAGCATAAGCAAAACCTTTATCGACTAAGGTTTGTACCATATCGGTAATTTGCGTAATATATTCGGTTGCTTTAGGTTCGACATCGGGACGCAGCACATTGAGCGCGGCTTCATCTTCGTGCATGGCTTTAATAAAGCGTTCGGTTAAGGTTTGCGTGCTTTCACCATTTTCGATAGCACGCTGGATGATTTTGTCATCAATATCAGTAATATTGCGCACATACTTCACATCGTATCCACGACTGCGCAGATGACGCACAATCATATCGAAACACACCATGACCCGAGCATGACCAATGTGACAATAATCATAAACAGTGATGCCACATACATACATACCGACATGAGGCGCCTGAATGGGCTTAAAAACTTCTTTTTGTTTCGTTTGCGAGTTATAGATGTGTACCGTCATAATCTTAACCCTCCTGCACCGTCATTACTTGACCCAAACGCGCCAACATGGCCTCACTGTCGATGAGATGCCAGAGTTTAGCCATTTCAGGCCCATCATGACGAGCCGTCATTAGTAAGCGCAAAGGTAAGAATAAGGCTTTACCTTTAGCACCGCTGGCGGTTTTCACTGCATCAATCATATCGCTATAGCTTGCCTTAACATGGGTTTCTACCGCTGTTAGGAAAGCAGGTCCCGCAGCAGCAATGGCTGCTTCGGTTTCACTATCGAAGGCTAAAGGGGTAAACAAGATTTTTGCCCAAGTGAGCGCGTCTTGGGGAAATACCGTATTGGGGCGAATGGCTTCAATAAAAGCGACTTGTTGTGTGCTGGGTACCAAAGCACGGGTTTCAGCACCAATCCATTCCCACCAGCTGGCATCGTCCATACGCATCACCGCCTCTTTTTGCCAGTAGTGCAATTGCGCTTCGTCGAAGCGTGCTGGCGCTGAGCCACAGTTTTCAACCTTGAACTGAGCACCTAATTCAGCAGGCGTCATATAGGCTGGGTTTTCGTAGTAATGACCTAAGCGTGCCATGTAATTCAGCACCGCATCGGGGCGGAATCCCTCGCTCTGCATTTGACGGATATTACGGCTACCATTACGTTTCGATAGCGGTGCGCCATCGGTGCCTAAAATCAAATTCATATGACCATACTGTGGAATAGGCAAGCCTAATGCTTTGAGCATCATGATTTGACGTGGCGTGTTGGTTAAATGGTCTTCACCGCGCAACACATGAGTAATACCCATAAGCGCATCATCAATGGCGTTACAGAAGAAGAAGGCGGGTGAACCGTCACCACGAGCGATGATAAAATCGCCGATATCATTGGTTTTGAAGCGTTGCTTTCCTTTAACCATATCGTCAAACACAACCTCTTCGCCTTTAGGCACGCGGAAACGCAAGGTGAAGGGCTGACCTTCGGCTTTACGTTGCGCTACTTGTTCGGGAGTTAAATTGGCATGACGACCATCATAACGAGGTGGCAACCCAGCTTGCGCTTGCATTTTACGCATGACTTCCAGCTCCAGGGGCGTACAAAAACAAGGGTAAATCATACCCATGTCTTCCAACTTTTGGTAATACTCGGCATAAATGGCATCGCGTTGTGATTGCCAGTAAGGACCATTACCCTTATCCGCATCGGGACCTTCTTGCCAAGGCAAACCTAACCACAATAAGTCTTCACGCAAGGCATCGACATATTCCTCGCGAGAGCGTTCCGCATCAGTATCTTCGATACGTAACACAAAATCACCACCCGCAGCTTGTGCAGCTAGGTAACTAAATAAAGCAGTACGGGCATTACCCATGTGAATGTAGCCAGTTGGCGATGGCGCAAAACGTGTTTTCATTGTTAATTCTTTCTTTATTCTGGTGTTATGTTAGGTGTGTTGGGTAAGGCGTGAAGAGATTGCTCACGTCATTCTTACCATTAAATGCTTTCGACACCACCTAAATAAGGACGCAAAGCTACGGGGATACTTACGCTACCATCAGCTTGTTGACCATTTTCTAGCAATGCGACCCAAGTTCGCCCGACGGCTAGCCCAGAACCATTGAGCGTATGCAATAGTTGTGGCTTGCCATCTTTCGCTTTGAAACGGGCTTGTAAGCGACGTGCTTGGAAGTCTTCGAAGTTAGAGCAAGAAGAAATCTCACGGTACTTGTCTTGTCCCGGTAGCCACACTTCTAAGTCGTAGGTTTTAGCGGCTGAAAAGCCCATATCACCAGCACACAACAGCATTTTGCGGTAAGGCAATTCGAGCAGCTGTAAGATTTTTTCTGCGTGTCCAGTCAGCTCTTCTAAGGCATCATATGAGGTATCGGGATGGACAAACTGTACCATTTCCACTTTTTCAAACTGATGCTGACGAATCAAACCACGGGTATCACGACCCGCAGAACCTGCTTCGGAGCGGAAGCAAGGCGTATGTGCGGTGTAGCGAATGGGCAAATCGGTATCAGCAACAATTTCATCACGCAATAGGTTGGTTACAGGCACTTCGGCGGTAGGAATTAAATAAAACTGACGGCTATCACCCTCGCCCATGGCAATTTTGAATAGGTCTTCTTCAAACTTAGGCAGCTGACCGGTACCACGCATCGAATCAGCATTGACCAAGTAAGGAACATAGGTTTCTCTGTAACCATGATGCAATGTGTGTTGGTCGAGCATAAACTGAATTAAAGCACGATGCAAACGCGCACCCGCTCCTTTCATCACCGAAAAGCGAGAGCCAGTGACTTTAGTGGCTTCTTCGTTATTTAACCAGCCGCGCGCTTCTGCCAAGGCAACGTGGTCTTTTACATCAAAATTGTAGCACTTGGGTGTTCCCCAACGACTCACTTCGACATTATCTTCTTCGCCTTTACCCATAGGCACGCTATCGTGTGGAATATTGGGAATGGCTAAGAGCAATTCAGAAATTTGCGCATCAACTTGGGCAAAAGCGGCTTCGGCAGTTTTCATTTGTTCGCCTAAATGTTCAACCGCTGCCAGTAAAGGCACTATGTCTTCACCCTTCGCTTTCGCCATGCCAATCGCTTTCGACTTACTATTGCGCTCAGCTTGACAGTCTTGTAGCTTTTTCTGTAATTGTTTTCGCTGTTCTTCTAAGGCGGTAAAAGCCTGCGTATCCAAAACAACATGGCGTTTCGCCAAACCAGCAGCAACACCGTCTAAATCGGTGCGAAAGCGTTTCACATCTAACATAATCTTTCCTTAAGGTCGAATGCCATAATTATAGCAAAAAGCGCTGACGCTTAGGCGGGATTGAGACGTTAGGCAATATCATGATAGACTCGAACCATTAACCACTTGAAGAAGCAACCAAAATGAACCCCTATCAGTTATTGCCTATTTACCAAGCAGATAAAGCTAATGATGGCTGGCAAACCGCCGATGATCGCGTTATGGGTGGTGTATCGGTCGCGCAATTATCTGAGCGTGTGGTCGAAAATAGTCGTTGTCGTTGTTTAACGGGAGCCGTTTCTTTAGAAAACCGTGGCGGCTTTATACAGATGAAATGGGAAATGCCTAAACCATTTGATGCAACAGCATTCAGTGGTATTTACTTAGATGTTTGGGGAAATAACGAAAGCTACAACGTGCATGTGCGCACTGGGCAATTATGGCTACCTTGGCAGTCTTTTCGTCAATCATTCCAAGCCACACCGACATGGCAAACTCAATATCTCCCCTTCAGTGCCTTTGAAAATTACAAAACCTGGTCTCAACTCGATGTCAGCGGCATCACTAAAGTGGCGATTGTGGCCATAGGTCGTGCTTTCCAAGCCGATGTTTGTGTACGTGGCTGGGGTTTTTATCGGGTGTGATGATGTATGTAGTGCTAATAATCGGCATGCTTAATGTTTCATCATCAATACCAGCGGATCAATTTATTGCAATAAGAAAACCCGCCAATATGGCGGGGCTTTTTAATAGCTATAAGCATGCTAAGGCATATTATAGCAGTGGTGTCGCGTAGTTTTCGACACCAGGATTGTTTTTCACACCTTTTAAACGTGGGTGGTTCACTTTCGACAGTTTAACTTCTTTGTGCTTACGGATGTAATCCGCAACCACGTCATGAATTAAACGACCTGAACCCACTGAGTCCACTTGCGCCCAACCCGAAACGGTGTAAGATTTGCCCGCTTCGATTGGAGTATCGTTGTCTAGACGAAGATTGCTGATACGTTTGCCCAATGGTTGAGTTGGGTCGATGTCGTAAGACAAACCACCGATACGAACCATATCACCGCCCGATTGCAAGTAAGGATCTTCAACGAACAAGTTGTCCGCGATACCTTCCATGGCTTGACGTAATTGCGCACCCGTCATTTCTGTACGGTAGGTTTCACCATAAGTCATTGAGGTTTCATCCAGGACGTTTTCAAAGGTGATCTTGTCGCCAGCCAATACCGAGGTACCCCAGCGAACACCCGCTGACAGTGCAATTTGCGTATCGTGTTCTTCACGCAGTGCGTTAACGATAACTTGGTCCCATGTACCCATGAAGTTACCACGACGGTACAGGGTTTCACCAGCCACGCCCACAACTTCGCTTAATAGTGATTCGTAAGTTTTACCTAAACGATCTTTGTTCACGGCATTATCTGCACGACGACCTTCAATCACTTTATCGTCATACTTGGTTTGACGCATGGTGTTAATATAGGTTTCCATTTCTTTGTCGGCTGGCAAGATGTTCGAGAATACGGGCAACAGTTTGTATTGAAAGCCTGCGACTTTACCAGCTTTAATGTCTAAGTCCATCACACCAACGAACTTACCGTTAGAACCGCCATTCGTTACCAAGGTGGTACCTGATTTGTTTTTCACTTTCACAGGTACTGGCACGCCATCGTGAGTGTGACCGCCGAAGATCGCGTCAATACCCGTCACACGGCTCGCTAACTTAATGTCAACGTCCATACCGTTATGAGAAATGACGATTACCGCAGCGGGTTTTTCTTTAGCGCGAACGTGGTTAACCGTTTCTTGCATTTCTTCTTCATTAACACCGAAGGTTAAATCTGGGAAGTTGGCACGTGGGTTAGCGTTAGCCATACGAGGGAAGGCTTGACCAATGACCGCAACTTTGAAACCGCCAACATCTTTAATCGCATAAGGTGCAAAGGCATGACGACTTTCTTCGCTAAACAAACCAATACCGCCGTATTTCTTCGTCAGCGCAGCATAATCATCACCCATCAAAGAGTCTTCACGAATCAAGCAGTTTTGTGCCAACATTTGACCTTTGAACTTGCTCAAATTACGGAAAACTTCTTCTTGCGTATATGTGAATTCCCAGTGAGGCGTCATGTAGTCAACACCAAGAATGTTACTAGCGCCAACCATGTCCGCACCACGCGTCCATAGCGCCGTGCCCGAACCGTGCCACATATCACCACCGTCAATTAACAATGTATTCTGACGACCACCAGCCTGTTCACGTAAACTATCGACTAGCGTTTTAACGTGAGCAAAACCACCTACTTTACCGTATTGACGCGCTGCATCGGTGAAGTTCAAATAAGTGAAGGCATAAGCTTCGCGCGAATTCGGCTTAATTCTCAGCTCTTTTAGTAACTTCTCGCCCACGATATGTGGTAACTTGCCGAAAGCTGCACCCATACCTAGGTTAACATTAGGCTCACGGAAATAAATGGGTTTCAACTGAGCGTGTGTATCGGTAATGTGCATGATACGAACTTGGCCATAACGAGGCATTTTGTACATATCGGCTTTCTTACCAGCACGAGCCATATTCGGTAACATACCAGCAGCTGCAGCCATACCCATGACGTGCAGAAATTCACGGCGATTCATTGCCATCGTGATGAGTCTCCTCAGTTGTCGAAAAAAATAAATTATCAAATGATGATATGCCCTAACTTCACAATGTGCAAATTAAATGTGTTTGGGTAATCATCAATCTTCTTAATTACACTAAGCCTTAGGCCACCCAAATCCTCGCATTACGGAACAATCGCATCCATGGCCCTTCTTCAGGCCAATCATCAGGATGCCAAGAATACTGATCGCGTCGGAACACCCGCTCAGGATGTGGCATCATAATAGTGGCACGTCCATCGTTGGATGTAAAGCCCGTTAAGCCGGCCACTGATCCATTCGGATTGAGCGGATAGACTTCGGTAGCCGATCCAGAGGCATCAACATAACGCAACGCAACCTGAGCTTGCGCTTGATGAGCTTCGTCACGCCATACAACACGACCTTCACCGTGCGCCACAGCAATTGGCATCATCGAGCCAGCCATCCCCTGCAACAACACAGACGCGCTCTCTTCCACCTTCACCATCGATAGGCGTGCTTCAAACTGTTCTGAAGTATTGCGGAAGAAACGTGGCCAGTGTTCAGCACCTGGAATCAGGTCGTGGAGACACGACAACATTTGGCAACCATTACACACCCCTAAGGTAAAAGTGTCCTGACGGTGGAAAAAGTCGGTAAAGACCGCCGATGCCAGACTATTGAGCTGAATACTCGAAGCCCAACCACGACCTGCACCCATCACATCACCATAAGAGAAACCACCACAAGCCACGAGTCCCTTCATTTGCTCAAGCGACAAACGACCGCTAATGATGTCACTCATATGGACATCAACCGCATCAAAACCCGCTTGGGTAAAGGCCGCAGCCATTTCCTGTTGACCATTCACGCCTTGCTCACGCAGAATGGCTACTTTAGGACGCGCACCCAAGTTCAGGTAAGGAGCATTCACCTTTTCAGCTGGATCGTAACTCAACTGGGCAAACAATTTCGCCTCTGTTGCCTGTGTATGAATTAATCCATAAGCTTGCTGCGCGCAGTCTGCATTATCACGCAGAGCCTGCATGCGATAGGAGGTTTCCGACCAACGTGCATGACAGTCAGCTAAGCTGCGCTCAAATACCAAAGCTCCATTCGCGCTAACACGCAAACACTGTGTATCGTTAAAACGTGCAATCGCATGACAACAATCACTCAAGCCATGTTCTGCAACCAACTTGGTAAACATTGATTGGTTTGCTGACGTGACTTGCACGACAACACCAATTTCTTCACTAAACAAGGCTGCAATCACATCGTCTGCAAAAACAGACAAATCAATATCTAAACCGGTACGACCAGCAAAAGCCATTTCTGCCAAGGTAGTAAACAAACCACCATCACTGCGGTCATGGTAAGCAGTAATTAATCCCTGCGCACGGGCAGAGGTTAATAGATTAAACAGGCTACGCATCGCCTCTGGCGTGATATCAGGAGCGACATCACCCACCTGATTGTACACCTGCGCCAAGCAAGAACCACCTAGACGATTGGCTCCAGCCCCCAAATCTAACAACCAGAGTTGACCACCCAAATCAGCACGTAACTCTGGTGTCCAAGTTTGACGAATGTCTTGCACAGGTGCAAAAGCCGTCACCACTAATGAAAGTGGCGAAATAACGGCTTTTTGCTCACCCTGTTCGTCTTTCCACAGGGTCTTCATCGATAAAGAATCTTTACCGACTGGAATGGTTAAACCCAATGCTGGACAAAACTCCATACCAACGGCCTTCACGCCTGCATAAAGCGCAGCATCTTCGCCACTATGTCCAGCCGCCGCCATCCAGTTAGCCGACAACTTAATGTGGGTCAAGTCGGCCACATCGGCTGCCAATAAGTTGGTTAACGACTCAGCCACCGACATACGTGTCGAAGCTGCTGGATCTAACACCGCTAAAGGAGAACGTTCGCCAATTGCCATGGCTTCACCGGTATGATGGACGTAATCGGTTGCCGTTACTGCCACATCTGCAACAGGTACTTGCCAAGGCCCTACCATTTGATCACGAGCAACCAAACCCGTAATACTGCGGTCTGCAATGGTAATGAGGAAAGTTTTATCGGCAATGGTTGGCAAGGCCATTAGTCGATTGACCGCATCATTCACATCAATCGCAGCGGTATCAAATCCCGGTTGCGAACGTACCACGTCTGTCACATCACGATGCAACTTCGGTGCTTTACCTAATAAAATCGGTAACGGCATATCGACCGGCGCATTATTAAACTGCGGATCTTCAACCGTTAAATGCGCCTCTTGCGTTGCCTCACCTAGTACGGCAAAAGGACAGCGTTCGCGCTGACAAATGGCTTCAAAAATCTCAAGTTTATCAGCAGCAATGGCAAGCACGTAACGCTCTTGCGATTCGTTGCACCAAATTTCCATCGGTGACATGCTCGATTCGTCATTCGGTATGGCACGCAAATTGAGCTTCGCCCCTTTACCGGCGTCATTAACCAATTCTGGCATGGCATTCGACAAACCACCCGCACCCACATCATGGATGAACAAGATGGGATTCTCTTCCCCCATCCAAGCACAACGGTCGATAACTTCTTGCGCACGACGTTCCATTTCTGGATTACCACGCTGCACCGATGCAAAATCGAGGCTTTCGTGTGATTTACCTGCATCGACACTGGAAGCCGCACCACCACCCAAACCAATAAGCATGGCTGGGCCACCCAAAACGATCAGTTTAGAACCCGCTGGAAAAGGTTGTTTTTGCACGTGTTGTTCGCGAATATTACCTAACCCACCCGCCAACATAATCGGCTTGTGATAGCCACGCTGCTCAACCCCATTAGGTGTTAATACTGGGTTTTCATAGGTGCGGAAATAGCCACATAAGCCAGGACGACCGAACTCATTGTTAAAGGCGGCAGAACCTAAAGGGCCTTCAATCATGACATCGAGTGCAGAAACAATGCGACCTGGTTTACCGTACTGCAACTCCCAGGGTTGCTGAAATGCTGGAATGGCAAGATTCGATACAGTAAAGCCAGTTAGCCCTGCCTTAGGTTTAGCACCACGCCCTGTCGCGCCTTCATCGCGAATTTCACCACCCGAACCGGTTGCCGCACCCGCAAAAGGGGCAATCGCTGTCGGATGATTATGGGTTTCGACCTTCATTAAAATGGCGACCTGTTCTTCATGCGCACGATAAACGCCATCGGCATCAGGGAAAAAGCGCTCCCCCATACTACCTTGCATCACCGCCGCATTGTCACTGTAAGCCGACAACATACGAGAAGGTTCATTGGCATAGGTATTACGAATCATGCCGAATAAACTATGATCCTGCGCTTGACCATCAATCGTCCATTTGGCATTAAAAATCTTATGACGACAATGTTCCGAATTTGCCTGGGCAAACATCATCAATTCAGCATCAACCGGATCACGTTTTAATTGTTCGTTAAAAGCGGCAAACAAAAAATCGATTTCATCTTCAGACAGAGCTAATCCCATACGTTGATTCGCCTCAACCAAGGCCGCACGGCCTTGCGACAAGACCGGAATCGTTTGATACGACTTAGGCGCTTGATGCGCAAAAAGTGCTGTTAAGGCTTCAACAGAATCTAACACACTTTCCGTCATACGATCGTGAACCAAACCCTGTACCAAGGCAAGCTGCTCACTGCTGAGACTATCATCCAAATGCCAAGCAATGGCCTGTTCAATACGTTTAATGCTATTCAAGCCGCAATTGTGCACAATATCGGTCGCTTTTGAAGACCAAGGCGAAATGGTGCCCACACGAGGCGACACGACAAATTGTGCTGTCAAACCCTGCGCCAAACCACTCTCTTCATTCAATAATTTACTTAGCGTTAATCGAGCTTGCGCATCTAATGGTTGTTGACACTCAGTGACATAAATAAACTGAGCTTCCACCTTTGATAACTCAACGCCACACTGCTGAGCACGTTGCTTCAATTGCTGGGTACGAAAAGAAGAGAGCGCCGCACGCCCCCAAATCAATTCAATCACCTGACTCATTCAATCGCACCCATACGCTGGAAGATAGACCTGCGCTCATTTGCCGTCAATACACGATTGTCGGCACTTTCAACGATGACATCGGTTGTCTTCAAGCTGCTGTTCGCTTTAAACTTCAAACTGACTTGGTTAACAGCCTCTGGCTCTGAACTGAACAAACGAGAGAAGAAGCCTTTCTCTTCTTGTGTTGCATCAGACTTGAGTTTTAAGGTCATCACACCGTTGGCTTTGTCCGTGTTCAACACAGTGAAACCTGAACGATCAGCAAGCGACAGAATAAACTGCCAACTTTCTTCCATACCTGCCTTCAAGCTTAAGCCAGCAAATTCACCATCTAAAGACATTTCAAGACGCTTCTCAGTTGCCGCAACTTGCGCAACAGCATTATTCATGGAAGCACCTAAAAACACCATCGACTGATACAACATCTCTGCTTCAAATAGAGGTTGATAAGGACGTAAACGCCAGTTGTTAATGTCACCATCAAAATCAGAAAAAATCATCGAATGACGTAGATAAACGTTAGCACCGCCCTGCTTGTCGGTTTCAACGCGTAAGGTTAACCTATCCATTGCACCCTTGGCTGTTTCTTCACGCCATGAATTCAGAATACGAGTTAGAAAACTCATTTCAGATTTAGGAACGACTTCTTTACGCGCTACATAAGCGGTACGAATCAAACCGACGTCTTTACGCGACTCTTCAACGGTGAAGCCTTGAGCCACCAAGAAGCGTTGCAGGCGCTCCCACAAATCATCTGGATTAACTTTATCAACATGCAACCAACGTTCAGACAAATTACTACGAATAGACAACCCATCCACTTGATACGTAGGAATATCTTTGCGCATGATTTTGTCGTTCAACTGACCCATCAACTGCCGATTACTCAAATCCATACTGCGGTTAGGATTTTGAAATCCTGGGGGCAACTCCAAAGGCGAAATTAACGCATCTTGTGTGACACGATAGTTATCTTTATTGGTAATTGCATCACCCGAGCCAAAAGACTTGCTAAGACTACTACAGCCTGAAAGCGACAATACAGATAAGGCCGTGATGCCCACTAAGCCTAAAGAATATTTCATGAAACAAGGCACTCCGAAAAATTATGAGTTGGCTAAACAATGGGCTTGTTGAAGCGCTGCTTCAATGAGCGGACGCTTGGAATCGGACAATACCGTCAGAGGTAAACGAATACCTAAATCAATATATCCCATGCGGTGCAAGGCCCATTTGACAGGAATTGGATTGGCTTCAACAAATAAATCACGATGTAAGGCTTGCAAGGGAAAATCTAAAGCACGAGCCTGTTCAGCTTTGCCAGCCAGTGCCGCTTGATAAGCAAGACTCACTACCTTGGGAGCCACATTAGCCGTTACCGAAATGCCGCCATGACCGCCCAATAAGATGAACTCAACCGCCGTAGCATCGTCACCCGTATAAAATTCAAAATCAGGTGCACAAATCGCCTGCATGGCTGTTAGACGGGCTAAGTTCCCCGTTGCATCTTTAATACCTATGATATTGGGAAGTTGCGATAAACGTGCCACCGTTTCTGGCAGCATATCCACTGCTGTACGACCCGGCACATTGTAAAGAACAATGGGAATATCAACCGCCTCTGCAACCGCTTTGTAGTGCAGGTAAAGCCCTTCTTGTGTCGGCTTATTGTAATAAGGCGTTACCAATAAGGCAGCATCAGCACCAGCGTCTTTGGCACACTGAGTGAGTTCAATCGCTTCGCGTGTACTGTTAGCGCCTGTACCGCCCATAATCGGAATGCGCCCCTTAACGTACTCAACTGCATAACGAATTAAGGCGCAATGTTCGTCATAGTCCAAGGTCGAGGCTTCACCTGTTGTTCCAGCAACACAAATAACCGAGGTTTCGTTATCTAAATGAAAATCTAATAAGCGTTCGAAAGCCGGGTAATCAACCAAACCTTCTGAGGTCATGGGCGTAACAATGGCAACCATGCTTCCACGAAATGAAATCACGCAGGAATTCTCCACAGAGACAAATTAAATAAATGCTATGATACCGCAGTTAGCTATTGGTTAGCAAAAACCTAACCGACAAATTGCCCATCGCGCATATGTAACACTCGATTCATTCGAGCCGCCAGAGCGCTATCGTGTGTCACAATAATCAGCGCCATCTGTGTTTGCTGCTGCAGTTCCATCAGCAAATCATAGATTTTATCTGCCGTGGCTGAATCTAGATTACCCGTCGGTTCATCTGCCATTAAACAGTCGGGGCGCGTCACCAAGGCGCGAGCAATGGCAGTACGTTGCCGCTCACCGCCTGACAACTCACTCGGTTTATGCATCAATCGATGAGACAAACCAACAGAATTCAACATTTCCATCGCTTGTGATCTTGCTTGTGTCACAGGCACACGTCTAACCATTAACGGCATCGCCACATTGTCCAGCACAGTGAACTCTGGTAGTAAATGATGGAACTGGTAAACAAAGCCCAAATGACGATTACGTAAACGTCCCCTTTCTGCTTCGTTGAGAGTTGAATAATCTTGGCCACATAAACGAACCTTACCCGCTGTAGGTTTATCCAATCCGCCCAACAGATGTAATAAAGTCGATTTCCCCGATCCTGAAGCTCCGACAATAGCGCAGCAATCGCTTGGTTCAATGCTAAAGTCGATTGATTTGAGCACATCAACATGCATATCGCCTTCATCATAGCGCTTAGACAACCCCTGCGCTTCTAATACAAAGTTTTCACGTTGATTACTCATAGCGCAGAGCCTCCGCTGGCTGTGTTTTTGAGGCTTGCCATGCTGGATATAGCGTAGCTAACAAGGTGAGCATAAATGTCATGAACGCGACCTGCCACACATCTCTCCACTCTAGATGAGATGGGACAAAACTAATATAAAAAACATTTGCCGGAAAGAATTTGAAACCAAATAAGTGTTCAATAAAGGGCACAATGGTATCAATATTCGTCGCAACAGACACCCCACCGGCAATACCCAACAACATGCCAATTAACCCGATCGCCATGCCTTGCACAATGAATATCATCATAATAGAAGCTGGAGAGGCACCAATGGTACGAAGGATGGCAATATCACTCCGTTTATCGGTAACCACCATCACCATCGTAGAAATGATATTAAACGCTGCCACCATCACAATCAACGCAAGACCAATAAACATCATGCGTTTTTCTAATTGTAACGCAGCAAAGAAGTTAGCATGTTGTTGCGTCCAATCAGTCACATAAACGGTACGCGTAATGACGCTGCTAAGATCATCTCGCATGGTTGGAATGTCGAACATATTGGTCACTTTTAACTGCAATCCACTCACTTCACTTTCATCATATCCAAAAAGGGGTTGAGCATCAGCAAGGTGAATATAAGCCATGCCGCCATCATAATCATGCATACCTACTTCAAAAATACCTACCAAAGTAAAACGCTTCATCTTAGGAATATAGCCCACCGCAGTATTACTGCCTTCTGGCGTAATCAGAGTGATCTTATCACCTAATACTACACCCAATTTCGCAGCCAACTCGCTACCCAATACAATCGCAAACTCACCTGCTTTGAGCGCATCAAACTGACCTAATTTAATGTGTTGTTCAATGGTTGAAACCGCCCCTTCTAAATTAGGATCAACCCCTTTTACCATCGCGCCTTGAGAACTACCGCCATGTGCAACCAATGCCAAACGACTGACATTAGGCGCTAACCCAATGATCGATGGCGTTTGTTTAATTTCACCAGCTAATTGTTGCCAGTTTTCGAGTTTATCATCCTGCCCAGATACGGTCATATGTGCTGTCATACTCAGCATACGTGAGCGGATTTCTTCGTGAAAACCATTCATAATCGACAAAATGGTAATGAGTGCCAAAATCCCTAGGGCAATGCCTAGAAAAGAGATGAGCGAAATGAACGAAATGAAATGATTACGTCGTTTTGCGCGTAAGTACCTAAGTCCAATGCGCCATTCAAAGGGAAAATTCACAGTTGTATCCTGTATCGGTAAGCTACTAGGTGGTAATAAATTTGGGTAAGCGCCAGCCTAAAAAAACACCACCTAAGCGCATGGTCAGTGTGGCGATCATTGACAGCAGAATGACCAATTCAAATAGCCCAATCCACTGATTAGCGAGTACATAAACGCTTGCACCCAGAAAAGAAGCCGTAGCATAAATCTCTTGGCGCAAAATGAGCGGAATTTCACCAACCAAAACATCGCGAATCATACCACCAACAACGCCCGTCATCACGCCCATCATCACCACAATGACATCGGCATAACCTAAGGCCAAGGCTTTCTGCGCGCCAATAATGGTAAATACCGCCAAACCAATAGCATCTAATAACAACAAGACTTTCATGGGAATGACATGAGTTCGTCGATAAAGTGCGACCAATATCGTCGTCACAATAATAAGATAGATGTATTCGGTATGCATCAACCAAAAAACAGGAACACCGAGAATTAAATCGCGCAGCGTACCACCACCCACGGCCGTTACCATAGCCAACACCAAAGCACCAAATACATCTAACTGATGGCGGCTGGCCGCTAATAATCCCGTAATGGCAAACACGATGGTTCCCATCAAATCCAGTGATAATAACAATGGATCTAGCATTCAGAGGCGTCCTCAAAAAATCAGAAATCAATCATACCACAGCAGCAAAAGTGACAACGCATCGTTCATAAAAAAACCGCTCGGTTTGAGCGGTTTTTTACAGTCAGTGACTGATGCGTTGTTGTTAAGACTTTTCTTGCGATTTCAAACGCACAATACCCAACATTTTCATCACATACTTTTGATAAATCGGCTCTGAATTACCATTTTTCATGTTACGGATGAAATACTTCTCGAACGCAATTTTGGCTAAATGCACCCACTTGCCTTGTTTAGCCCAAGTAAGATTGCGGGGTGGAATTTGCGGTAAGGCCACAAAGGCGGCACCCGTATCGCCCAAATCGGCTAAACAAACGGTGTTCCAGGTTGCTTCTTCACAGGGTGCTTTACCCGATAATTCGTTTTCGATGTTATGACAAATCGCTGTAACCATGCCTTCAATCATCAAACCCGTTTTAGGCGTTCCCACGGGAACTGGTGTCGCTTCCACCGGAGGAATAGCCACTACCACACCTAAAGCATAAACATTTTTGTAGGTTGGATTGCGGTTAAACTTATCAATCTTAACCATACCGCGCGGATTAACCAAAGCTTCATCTGCTTGTTGCAAGAACTTAGGACCTTTAAAGGCTGGCAACATCATCGAATAACCAAATGGCAATTGATGCGACTTAACGACTGCACCATTGGTATCATGCTCATCCACATGCATCACACCTTGCTCAATTTTAGTCACCTTGGCATTGCAAATCCAGTTAATATGGCGCTGACGCATGATGCTTTCTAACATGCCTTTAGAGTCACCAACACCGCCTAACCCTAAGTGTCCAATGTAGGGCTCTGAGGTGACAAACGTCATTTTCACGTCTTTACGAATCTTACGTTTGCGCAAGTCTGTGTCCATGATCATGGCGTATTCGTAAGCAGGACCAAAACAAGACGCACCCTGCACCGCTCCCACAACAATGGGTGCTGGTGAAGCACAAAACTTCTCCCATTCATTGAATGCTTCAACAGAGTGATGCGTCGTACAAACTGAAACGGTGTTACCACCATGGCTAATTGGACCCAAACCTTCAACTTCCTCAAAAGCTAAGTAGGGACCTGTTGCTAGAATAACATAATCATAGTCAAGGCGACTGCCATCAGAGAGCAACAAATGGTTCTCATTTGGATTAATTTCTGTCACGGTTGCGTGGATAAACTCAATGCCTTTGCGTGTTAGTGCTGGTTCTATGGGAAAAGAAATGTCTTCAGATGTACGCCAACCCACGCCTACCCAAGGATTAGAGGGCGTAAATTGAAACTGATCTAACGCAGACACAACTTTAACCGTGTGCGCAGAACCCAATTGACGCTTAATGTCGTAAGCCATTGGCATACCGCCAATACCAGCGCCAACAATAACAATGGTTGCCATGTGGTACTTCCTTCGTTTACTGTTTAAATTTTGTGTTAATCATGTCGCCCTGCGAATTATAACAAGGCGCTATTTATTCGTATATCACCAATATTCAGTACGTAGCCAAGCATGTTCAAGCTAACCCACAATGCTATAATAGAAAACATTTACAAGCAACACCAACAGGAAGGATTCAGTGACTTTTAGCCTGCCTCTATGGAATCAACAACAACACAAGATGCTCTACTGGTCGGGACTCACTGACGCTGGCATCCCACTCGCCCTTGCAGAGCTAGGCCGTTCACTGAGCAAACCGCTACTGGTCATTACGGATACGGCTCAGCAAGCTCAACAGCTGGCCAGCGAACTGAATTTTTTCAGCGACAAAACCGCCTTACTCTTTCCAGACTGGGAAACCCTTCCTTACGACCGATTTTCGCCACATCAAGACATAATTTCCGCACGGTTACAAGCACTGTATCGTCAGGCAACAACCCCTCCGAAATTTTTGATCGCGCACATTGCTACCTTGATGCATAGACTCATTCCATCAAGCTATTTGCTCAGCCGGAGTTTTGTTCTCTCTACAGGTCAAACTATTAACCGCCATGAGTTTACTCGCAATTTAGAGAGCAATGGTTATCAACGCGTCGGTCAAGTAATGGAACATGGTGAATATGCTCTTCGAGGCGCTTTACTCGATGTGTTTCCCATGGGTGGAGAAATGCCACTACGAATCGACTGGCTGGATGATGAGATAGATTCCCTTCGGGAATTTGATGTGAGTACGCAACTAACAAGGCAACGCATCGACTCCATAACCCTTTTGCCAGCAAAAGAATATCCACTCGATGCAGATAGCATCAATCTTTTTCGCCAACAGTGGCGCGATGCCTTTCCCGACCATAACACGCGCACCAACTGGCTTTATCAAGCAGTTTCTAAGGGACAAAACGCCAATGGCTTAGAATATTATCTACCCTTATTCTTTGAACAACTCAGCGCCATTACTGATTATCTCACTGCCGACACACACCTAGTTTGGGTAGGACAAGTCGTGAGCTCGGCGGAAGCTTTTTATCGTGACGTGGAAGAGCGTTACAGTATCGGCAAGCTCGACCCCAACCATCCGCTACTACCGCCTGAAAGACTTTTCTTAACAGCTAACGACCTTTTCGCACGCATGAAGGGGTTTTATCGCATTGAGCTAACAAGCGAAAGCAAGGCCGATAATAGTCAACACTGGCAGATAAAAACTCTTCCCGATCTGAGTATTGATCCCAGCCGAGCCGATGCCTTATGGCGACTGGCAGACTGGTTACCGACCTTGAATAGTCAAACCAAAGTATTATTGGTTGCCGAATCCGTCGGACGTCGTGAAGTTCTGATTGAGCTACTGCAAAAATCTCACCTCAAGGCAATGCGTGCAGAAAGCTGGTCAGATTTTCTAACAGCTGAAACAGCAGGACTCTATTTAACCGTTGCTCCACTGAGCCAAAACCTGTGGTTAGATGATCTCATTATTATTAGTGAAGTCTCACTTTACGCCAGCCAAGTCAGGCAAACACGTCGTCGTAAACGCAGTGCGCACCAAGATTTTACCGATGGCGTTCGTTCACTCGCTGAGCTAGATATAGGCTCCCCTGTTGTTCATTTAGAACATGGTGTGGGTCGATATGTTGGGCTAGAAACCCTAACGCTCGGTGATATTCCGCGTGAATTTGTCGCACTTGAATATGCAGGTGGTGACAAGCTGTATGTCCCGATTACGAATCTTCACCTGATTAGTCGCTATGCTGGAGCTGATGCTGATCATGCACCTTGGCATAAACTCGGCAATGATCGCTGGAGTAAAGCACGCAAGCAAGCGATTGAAAAAGTACGTGACGTCGCTGCTGAATTACTCGATCTTTATGCAGCGCGTGAAGCGCGTCGCGGCCACGCCTTTGCCGATGCTGGTGCTGACTATCTAAGATTCAGTGCAGGTTTCGCTTTTGAAACCACACCCGACCAACAAAGCGCCATTGATGCGGTCATTGCGGATATGCAATCGCCCCGTCCAATGGATCGCTTGGTCTGTGGCGATGTGGGGTTTGGTAAAACAGAGGTTGCTATGCGTGCCGCTTTTATGGCGGTACATGGCGGTAAACAAGTTGTGGTATTGGTTCCGACAACCTTGTTGGCGAATCAACATTTACAAAATTTTCGCGACCGTTTTGCCGACTGGCCAGTTAAAATTGAATCGCTATCGCGTTTTGGTGGCTCCAACAATCAGTCGAAAGTCATTGAACAAATCGCTGAAGGCAAAGTAGATATCGTCATTGGCACGCATAAGTTATTGCAAAGCGATATGCGTTACCACGATTTAGGACTGATTATTATCGACGAAGAACATCGTTTTGGCGTCAAACAAAAGGAATTCTTAAAAAGTCTGCGCACACAGGTGGACATTCTCGCTATGACTGCCACACCCATTCCGCGCACCCTTTCTATGGCTTTTGCCCAACTGAGAGACATGTCGATTATCGCCACACCGCCTGCAAAACGTCAATCCATTCAAACGTTCGTGCAAGATTGGAATCCAGCATTAGCCAAAGAAGCTTGTACGCGTGAACTTCACCGTGGTGGACAGGTTTATGTCCTCTTCAACGATGTCGAACGCATGCCCGCTTTTGTAGAAGAATTAACCCAACTCATGCCCGACGCCCGTATTGCCATGGCACACGGACAAATGCCCGAACGCGAATTGGAACGAGTGATGCGTGATTTTTATCACCAGCAATACAATATTCTCGTTTCTACCACCATTATCGAAACTGGTATCGACATCCCTAATGCCAACACCATCCTTATCTATCGCGCTGACAAGTTTGGTCTAGCGCAATTACACCAATTACGTGGACGAGTCGGACGCTCACATCACAAAGCTTATGCCTATTTATTCACCCCACCAAAGGAGGCACTAAGCAGCGATGCCATCAAACGTCTTGAAGCCATTGCACGCCACGATCAACTCGGTTCGGGCTTTGCCCTCGCCAGCCAAGACCTAGAAATTCGCGGTGCGGGTGAACTCTTGGGTCACGAACAAAGTGGTCAAATGCACGAAATTGGCTTTGAACTCTACACGCAACTGCTCGATAAAGCAGTACGCGCTTATCGCCGCGGAGAAGTACCCAATTTAGAAGACAATAACGACAATTGCGATGTCGATCTTGGTATTCCTGCGCTCATTCCCGATGACTATTTGCCCGACATCTCTGCTCGTTTAGTACTTTACAAACGTATCAATGCGGCTGAAGACCAAGCCGATCTACATCAACTGCAAGTCGAAATGGTGAACCGTTTTGGCTTATTACCCGATGCGTGCAAAAACCTATTTGCCATTATGCAACTGAAACATTGCGCCATAAGATTAGGTATTCACAAAATCGAAGCCAGCGCAGGCCATGTTAAACTGCATTTTTTAGCTAAAACTTCTCTCGATCCTATGAAACTGATCAAGTTGATTCAGCAACAACCAAAAATCTATAAACTCGATGGACCAAACAAGTTAAAATGGTTTGGAGACATCAGCACTGCTACCGAGCGGCTAAAAGCGGTTGATGATCTGTTAATGCAACTCAGCACCCCCTAAGTAGTTAGAGAATGATGTTACCCATGATTGCCTCCCGGATTAATGCTTTACTAATCATCATTAGCCTAGTGTTCGCCAGCTTTTCAAGTGCACAAGCCTATGTCATTGAAATGATTGTATTTGAATCTAAAAACCCCACTTTATGGTTAAGTGAACACTGGCCAGCACTACCCGAAAAACTCGATTTGAGTGATAAGGATCTTTCACTAAGTGCTGGTGCTGGCGGTCGAGTATTGCTGAATGATTCGCAATTATCACTCAAAGAAACAGCACGCAGACTGACCAGTAGTGGTGAATTTGCCATCCTTGCTCACTTAGCCTGGTCTCAACCAGCCGAATCTCGTGAGGCTGCCAAAAACACGCGTTTGCCAGAAGGGATCAGTCGCAATGGGCTCCCTTTAGCGGGTAAAATAAAACTCTACAAACAAAAGTTCGAGCATATCGTGTTAGAACTACAATGCACAAAACAGCTACCCGACTCGGTTGCCTCTGCATTTGCTGCTAAACAACAATTACCATTATCAGTCATAGATCAACAATGGCGTTTTAGATTGCAAGAAGCACGCAAAGTGAAACTTAACGAACTGCAATACTTCGATCATCCTATGTGTGGCGTATTACTTATGGTTCGTCCATAAAATCATTTGAGATCAAATAACTATGTATCTTTATGCCAATTACGATCTCAAAGAGCGCAACACCTTCGGTGTTTCATGTAAAGCGCGTTACTTTGTTGAAATCAAACATGCCAGTGCCATACCTACATTACGACAAGATCCCAAACTAGCCTCTTTACCTTGGAAGATCATGGGTGGTGGAAGCAATTTACTGCTCACGCATGACCTTGACGCACTGGTACTCAGTTGTAATTATGATGAAATTAAAATTGTTAAAGAGGATCAACATTCGGTATGGCTTTCTGTTGGTGCTGGCAGGTCGTGGCACGATTTAGTAACCTACACCGTTGAACAAGGCTGGTGGGGTCTTGAAAATCTCGCCTTAATTCCGGGTAATGTGGGCGCCGCACCGGTGCAAAACATTGGTGCATATGGTGCAGAAGTTCAAGACACTATCACTCGAATTCAAACCTTTGATCTTCGTAACGGACAACGCATTGAACTTCGTAAAAACGAATGTCATTTTGCTTATCGAGACAGTATTTTCAAACATGAGCTGAGCAATCGCGTCCTCATACATCGCGTAACATTTAGGTTATTGAAACAAAGTACACCCAATCTCGTACATGAACCGCTACACGAAGCCATGTTCGTCAACCACCCCAACTTGAAATTAGAAAACATCACTCCTCGCATGGTTTACGATGCCATCATTAAATTGCGTCAAGAACGTATTCCCGACCCTTCGGTGTTAGGTAGTGCAGGTAGTTTTTTTAAAAACCCAAGCATTACTTTGAAACATTTTCAGCAATTACAGCAACAATACCCAGACATTCCTGGACACAAGCTGACCAATGGATGTATTAAAATCCCAGCTGCGTGGCTCATTGAAAAAGCAAAATGGAAAGGACGGCGTGTTGAGGATGTTGGAACATACTATAAGCACGCACTCATTCTGGTTAACTACGGTAAAGCAAGTGGCAAAGATATTTTAAACGTAGCTGAAGCAATACGTGAAGATGTCATTAACCACTTCTCTATCTCATTAGAAAAAGAAGTGGTTGTTTGGTGAAGCCAATTTAAGCTCAATTTTAGCTAAGTGTTATAAGGATGCTAGTGCAAACGGCATCAAGGTAACCATCGCCAACAGCATGGCCACCCAAGCCCGTTGCTGACCCGCCAACACCCCCATAAAACCGCCGATAAATGCAACTGGAGCAGCCAACCAAGCGATTGGAGGAAAAACAAAAGCAAAACTGGCGGCAATTACGCCAGCCACCATCGCAATGGTTGTCGTATTCCCTGGATGATAAATCAAAGTATTACGCATGTCCGCGGGTAAATCATGTGCAGACTCTGCACGAATAAAGAGTTGCTGAACCTGCTCTTTGGTTAAACTTTTCCCCCGCTCATATTCAGCCAAGCCTAAATTCACTTTACCATCTTGGTAAAGTTGAAAAACCAGCTCATCCCAACTGGTGTCCTCTGGCAACCGATCAATTAGTTGCTTCATCTCATTTTTTGATACTTTCATGAGTTCCTCATCGTTAAACTTCACCCTTAGGGCAACAAGCGTATTATAATGCACGTATAACCAATAACGCATATTATTGCTGCATACGCCAAAATTCGTTTCACAAGGAAAGTCTCACATGGCCATGTTGCCAGGATTACAGTTTAACCTTAGCCAACAGCTTAAGCTCACGCCACAACTGCAACAATCAATTAAGATTTTGCAGCTCTCGGCTATTGAACTTCAAGAAGCCATCAGCGAGGCCTTAGACAGTAATATCATGCTTGAATTAGAAATGGATGATTCTGGCATGCCTTCACTCAACGAACCAATCGAGTCGGCCAGCTTTGATCATGTTGATACAGAGACAGAATTGGCTGCGTTAAGTGAATTTAAGAGTGTTGTTGACGATCACTCAATAGATCACCGAAATAATCTTACCGAGAATCTGGATTGTCAGTGGGATGACCTGTTCGACAAAGATGGCAATGAAGCACCTGTTCAACAGAGTGAATTTGAAGATTTTTCGGTTACCTCTCATCACGAAAATGATGACTATACCCCAGCAGAAAGCTATACAGCTGCTCATGAAGACCTATACAGTCACCTCAAATGGCAAGTCGATACCTTCACTTGGGGAACGGACATTCAACAAGCGATTGCCTATTACCTCATTGATTTAATTGATGAGCAAGGCTATTTAAGCAGTGATTTAGATCAAGTGATTAGCAGCATAAGTGAGAATGAATCCTTCACACCAGACGAAAACGATATCGAGACGGTACTCACCTTGATTCAAGACAATTTCGATCCGGCTGGAGTGGGTGCACGATCTGTACAAGAGTGTCTATTAATACAACTCAAAGGTATATTACCGCAAACCCATCTGGTTGATACCGCCATACGTATGCTCAGCGAACGATTTGACTGGTTTGCATATGGTGATTTTACCCGATTAAAGCGCGTTTATGGACTCGATGAAGCAAGCTGGAATGCATTACTCCGTTTAATTCAATCACTCAACCCAAAACCTGGTCTGAGCTTTGCCGACAGTGAACGAGAGGTTATTATTCCCGACCTCATCATCAAACGAGACAAAAAAGGCTGGAAAGTTGAATTAAATCCCAACGCTTACCCGCGCGTTCGCGTCAACAATGAATATGTAGACCTACTCAAACACCTTGATAAATCAAGTCGCAGCCAAGAGCAAGCTGAAGCCATGAAAGAAAAGCTGTTAGAGGCGCGTGGACTGATTAAAAGCATTCAAAGTCGCGGCGAAACCTTGCTCAGGGTCGGTGCTTACCTTGTTGCCGAACAAGCTCAGTTTTTAGATGAGGGCGAAGTTGCCATGAAACCTTTAGTGCTTCGCGATGTTGCCGACGCACTCGGGCTACATGAATCCACCATTTCCCGTGCCACCACACAAAAATACATGCAAACCCCCCGAGGCACCTATGAGCTCAAATACTTTTTCTCTAGCAGCGTAAGTCAATATGGTCCACAGGACCAATCAGCCGTGGCCATCAAAGCACGGATTAAACAGCTCATTGACGCAGAAGATCCCAAAAAACCGATTAGTGATCAAGACTTAGTCGATAAACTAGAAGTGATGAAAATCAGTGTTGCACGCAGAACTGTCGCTAAATATAGAGAGGCGATGGGCATTCCTTCCTCTTCTCAACGTAAAGTTAGACGCTAGCAAAGAAGAATAGCCAAAAATCACTGGCTGTACTTGGTGTTAGATGCCTCAATTTCATCAACCACACGATTACGCCCCGTTTCCTTGGCAACGTAAAGGGCATTGTCGGCACGATTAATAAAATCCGTAACCTTTTCACCTTTGCGATAAGTGGAAACACCCAAGGAAGCGGTAAACTTTAATGTATCATGTGAATTGCGTAACTTTAAGTTGGTATCTTGAAGCAGTTTACGCAATTTTTCAGCAAAAGCGTATGCATTGCTTGCGCTGGTTTGAGGAAGCAGCATAATAAACTCCTCTCCTCCAAAACGACCAACAAAGTCTTGTCCTTTAATGGCTTGTTGTAAGAGTTTAGCGATAAAGCGCAATACACTATCCCCCACCATATGACCATGCTGATCATTAATGCGTTTGAAAAAATCAATATCTAAAATAATGCACGAAAAACTATCAGAGCTATTCTCATCAAGATTATCTTCGACAAATTTGTCCATAGCGCGACGATTGCCAATACCCGTCAACGGGTCTGTGTGCGCTTCTTTATGACTAACCTCAAGTTGTTTTTTTAGATTATCAACTTCGCTACGCACTTCTTCCATTTTAGACCTCATGCCCTTGGCACTGTCTGTTAAGTCCTTAATAGACTCAACCACATTTTTGACCACCATGGAAGCTAGGTTAACGTCACTTTTAGCCGACAAGTCACTCAATGCCTGCTCTAAAATTAGAGTATGGCGTTCGAGGGTGCTTTCCCACCCATTCATATCACTGATAATATCATTGACCAGCTTCAACACAAGGCCGTCAATTTCACTCATCATGCAGATGCGACTAACAATATGGTTGAATAATTCAATAGCCGTTTGCTCGTCATCGGTAGCGACTGTAATTCTGTCTACGACAAAGGCATCGCGCTTGAGCAAATACTCATACCAAACCATAAAGTTAATGGGGTTCGGACACACCCCACGACGAACGGTTTCCTCTAAAACTTTTTCTGCGAGTAGTTTACTCTCAGCAAAGCTCTCACGATAATGTAGCATGCTGTTTTCCTTGCTTGAGGCAGACGTCAAATTAATGATGTTGAACTCCATTTTCAGACCAATCGGTCATGGTGTATTCGGCACCGCAATAAGGGCACTTAGCATGTCCCGTCTCTTCAATCGGCAAATAAACCTTAGGATGAGAGTTCCACAAAGACATACCAGGCATGGGGCATGTTAAGGGAATGTCTTTACTAGTCACCTGATAATGGTTATTTGCATTGGGCGTAATTAATTGAGTCGAATCTTTCATACTAACCCTTCCCGCCTATGAAACCAACGTACGCCATTCAGCATGATCTTTATCCTTACCCTGCACTAATGCAAAATAACGCGCTTGAATGGCTTGTGTGATTGGGCCACGAGATCCCGAACCAATAGCACGACCATCTAATTCACGAATGGGCGTGACTTCAGCAGCCGTGCCTGTAAAGAAGGCTTCATCAGCAATATAGACTTCATCACGTGTGATGTTACGCTCAACAACACTGAAACCCAATTCTTTTGCTAATTGCATAATGGTTTTACGGGTAATCCCGTCTAAGGCCGAGGTTAACAATGGAGTGTGAATAACTCCGTCACGAACCATAAAGAAGTTTTCACCCGAACCTTCCGACACATAGCCTTCTTTGTCTAATAACAAGGCCTCATCGCAACCATGTCGAATGGCTTCTTGCAAGGCCAACATTGAGTTCATATAAGCACCATTGGCTTTTGCTTTAGTCATGGAGATGTTAGGGTGATGACGCGTAAAAGATGAAGTCGCTACTTTAATGCCTTTTTCAAGGTTTTCTGCGCCCATGTAGGCGCCCCAAGTCCAAGCAGCAACCATGACGTGGGTTTTTAAGTTATCCGCCCGCAAGCCCATCCCTTCAGCGCCATAAAACGCCATAGGTCTTAAATAAGCAGATGACAGCCCATTTTCACGCACCACCGCTCTTTGTGCTTCGTTAAGCTCTTCCTTGCTATAAGGCATGGCCATGTTCATTATTTTGGCTGAATTAAATAAGCGATCGGTGTGGGCATGCAGACGAAAAATAGCTGTACCTTCGGGGGTTTCATAAGCACGAACCCCTTCAAAAACACCCATACCATAATGGAGCGTGTGCGTTAACACATGAACCTTTGCATCACGCCAAGGAACCATCTGTCCATCTAACCAAATAACGCCATCACGATCTGCCATTGCCTGCATAGTGCCATCCTTGTTCTACATTTTTATCAATTTTGTTTATTTTACGCTAAGCGCAATGCTAATACCACAGGACCCCATCTAAAATCCTAAGCTTCAGCCATTACAACCAAGTTATCAATTAGTCTTGTAGTACCTAACCGCGCTGCAATCAATATGACTGCTCCATCATTACCCAAAAAGTTTTGTACTGCTAACGAATCAGGGTGACGCACAGAAACATAATCAACACCATCAAAACCTTGATAAATCAACTCATGCCGAGCCTGTTCAATCAATACATCACTCGATTGACCCTGACGAAGCCCAAACGCAATCGTTTGTAATGTTTTATAAATGGCCGATGCCTGCTGACGCTGTGTTAACGATAAATATTGATTGCGTGAAGAGAGCGCCAATCCATCAGCGGCGCGACAAGTGGGAGCAGAAATAACTTTTATTGGCAAATTTAAGGCACTGACCATTGCTTTAATAATGGCTAATTGCTGGTAATCTTTTTCACCAAAAACAGTAAGTTGAGGCTGAATCATATTAAATAACTTTAATACAATGGTTGCCACTCCGGTGAAATGTCCGGGACGAGATTCACCACAAAGAATATTGGTCAATTTGGGAGGCGGAAGCACTAAAAAACCTTCACCGCCAGAAATATCAGAAGTCATATCAGGGTAAACTTCATCCACATCAGGCGCAAAAACCACATCGACACCCAGCTGACTCAATGCTTCAACATCTGTATTGAGAGTACGTGGATAACGATCAAAATCTTCATTAGGCCCAAACTGTAACGGATTAACAAAAATGCTTACTACGACTTTATCAGCATGTTGCTGTGCTAACTTCACTAACGAGAAGTGCCCCTCATGCAAATTACCCATCGTCGGTACAAAAGCGATCCGTTGCGATGAGTCTTGCCACTGCTGCCGAATATCACGCCAGTGTGCGAGCTGATGAATTAATTGTGTCATTTAACGATTAGCCCTTTACTTGACTCGGAAACTCACCTGACTTAACGGCCTGAACATAAGCCGTCACCGCTTCAGCCAAACTTCTACCTTCTATGAGAAACTTAGGCGCAAATGAAGGCGCATAAGACGACAAGCCGAGAATATCGTGCAACACTAGCACCTGACCATCTGTTTGCGCCCCCGAACCTATGCCGATGGTTGGAATGGATAAGGCAGAGGTAATACGTTGCGCCACTTCAGCAACCACGCACTCCATAACCAGTAACGAAGCACCAGCTTTTTCCAAAGCCAGAGCTTCATCCAATAAGCGTTGTGCATCGACTTCTGTTTTGCCCGCCATTTTATAACCCGCTCTCAGAGCTTGTTGCGGCAACAAGCCTATATGAGCGCAAACGGGAACGCCTTGCTCTGTCAACGCTTGCACTAAAGGCAGCACAGACAATCCGCCTTCGACCTTAACCATTTGCACCTGCGCTTCTTGCAACAAGCGACGCGCACTCGTTAATCCTTGCTCAACATCCATCGCTGTCATAAAGGGCAGATCAGCAATGACCCAAGCCAAGGGTGCTCCGCGCTTCACCATCTTAGCGTGATAAATCACATCATCAAGCGTAACGGGAATGGTGGAATCATGACCTTGCATCACCATACCTAAGGAATCGCCCACCAATAAGGCATCGACACCACATTGATGCAACAAGCGAGCGAAACTGGCATCGTAAGCGGTTAACAGCGCCAGTTTTTCGCCTAAAGCCTTCGCATTAAGTAGCTTAGATAAGGCAACGGGTTTAACTGAATCGTTCATCTCTAACTTTCATTAACCTCTAAAAACCCTAACGGGAAGGGGGTTTCACCTTGCGGTGCACTAAAGTGTGGGGGAAGGGATGAAGAGAAAATAAATGTGCCATTTAATTTAATCCCTTCCACCAGAGGTAAAAAACTTGGGAACTCTAAAAACGTCACGAGGTGGGAATTTTTAGAAGCGCCCTTTCCTGTTGTGATGGTGTCATTGGCTGGGCGTTAAACTCTCTGCTACAAGTCAACTCATTAACCAAACCCAGTGTTGGAATCGCATAATCTGGAGCCAAATCTCGCCAAGGCAACACAACAAAGTCACGATCAATGATACCGGGATGAGGCAAGGTTAACCGCTCCGATTGCATCACCAAATCGTCAATAGACAAAATATCAATATCCAGCGTGCGTTCGCCCCAGTGGCGTTTACGTTCACGTAACTGTGCCTGCTCAATCGACTGACAGACTTCTAGCAACGCTAATGGCGACAAATCGGTTTCACACTCTACGACCGCATTGACATAATCAGGCTGATCTTTTGGCCCCATGGGAGCAGACTGATAATAAGGAGAAACACGCAAGCATCGAATCATCGGCTGCGCTCGCAACGCCTGTACCGCTTGATTTAACTGTCGCACGGGCTGATTCAGATTAGCGCCTAATCCCAAATAAGCCAACATAGGAATTACCGACGAGGACGGCGACGACGCTTAGGACGACGCGTTTGCTCAAGTGCTTCTTCAAAGGCAACCTCTTGATCCTCCACTGCCGTCACATAGGTTGGCTGATACAACCATTCAGGATGAGCATCTTGCTGCTGTTGCCAAAAATCGACCACAGCCGAGAAGCGTGGTACTGCAACCGCTCGCAACGCCAAGAAATCGAAACCTGCTCGAAAACGCGGAATAGCCATGACGCGCTCTACTTGGTCTTGCTTAGTTAGCAACAACAGCTGCATCGCCCACACTTCTTTTACATAGTGCATAATCGGTTTCGTTAGTGCGGTGCGCTCACTTTGCTCTGCTAACACCATATTGGCTGCTTTAAGTAGTTCATCAAGCGAAACCAACTCTTGCTCATCCCGTTCCATGGCTTGCCACAAGGGCTCCCACATCATCACGGCAAACAAGAAACCTGGATGAACCCCCTTATCGGAAGCAATACGCTCATCTGTTTGACCCAAAGCGACAGGAATCACCAAAGCAGACCAAGAATCTGGCTGTTGTAAACAATATTCCGTTTGATCAAACAAGCCACCCATGAGTCCATGCTGACGCAACTTCTCAAATACACACAACGCCTGACCAGCATGAAAGAGCTTTAACACTTCTTCATATAATCGTGCAGGTGCTGCCTCAGCTAACAAATGCGACAAGTCAGGTAAAGGAGAGGCTGTTTCTTGTGGTAATTCCAACCCCAGTTTACAGGCAAAACGCACCGCACGAATCATACGAACGGGATCTTCACGATAACGTTGTACCGGCTCACCAATCAGGCGAATTTGACCGGCCTGCAAATCTTGCATGGCGCCAACGTAATCAACAATACTAAAGTCTTTAATGTTGTAGTAAAGCGCATTGACAGTAAAATCACGACGCCAAACGTCTTCATCACGCGTACCGTAAACATTATCACGACGCAGCATACCTTGATCATCAATGACACGATCGCCTCGCTCTTCAGATTGAGCACGAAAAGTAGCCACTTCGATGACTTTATCGCCGACATGCACATGCGCTAAGCGAAAACGACGCCCAATAATGCGACAACGACCACGAAACACACCTTTTACTTGATCTGGCGTGGCATTGGTGACGATATCAAAATCTTTAGGCTCTAACCCTAACAGCAAATCACGTACACAACCGCCCACTAAATAGGCTTCATATCCATTTTTTGATAAGGTATAAAGAACATCCAACACACCCTTGTCAATCTGACGACGACTGATGCTGTGTTCGGAACGAGGAATAATGTGTGGTGTCACATTCACGATAATGGGTCACCCTTATTGAGGCGTCAAATGGTGATAGCAAAACGGGCCTGACTTGCAGACCCGTATTACATTAATTTGGTAGTCGCGAGTGGACTCGAACCACCGACCCCCACCATGTCAAGGTGGTGCTCTAACCAACTGAGCTACGCGACTGTTGTTCTTACTGACCTTGTGTCAGTTTGGTGCCTGAGGGGAGACTCGAACTCCCACGTTGTTACCAACGGTGGATTTTGAATCCACTGCGTCTACCGATTCCGCCACTCAGGCAGGCATGTCAATCTGCATCAACTTATTAAGTGTAGCGGATTGAGCGGCTTTTAGCAAGTGTTTTATGGGTATATCAAGACAACAGAAAAAGAAAACCCCCACCGAAGTGGGGAGTAGTTATTATATTAATTCAATTTAATCACATAGTAGTGCATATCGTAAACATTGGTTCATCGGTATATTCATCTGTAGGAGCTGCAGTACCCGGCCCTGTATTGGTTGATGCAAGTGCAGCCGCCCTCATAGTGCCAGATTTAGCCAATCCGTCATCCATCGCCAAATCGATTGCACGGGCAGCTTTGCCTGTTATTCCACTTAAACAGACATACTTACCATTTGCTGGCATACCGAACACACCAATACCAGTGACCCCAATAAGACCACCATATGCATTTTTGGGTAATGCTGCTAATCCTGTTGTTTTAGGTGAACCAGAAACAAATCCACCCGCACGTAAATGTTGCCAAAAAAACACTGTTTCATTAGCGTCGCCAGCAAAAGGGTTGTTACGCGATAAGGCTCCATTACCATCTCCAAGCGTCAAACCAGTCCAAGCACCTCCACGGTTAGTCAAATTCGGGTCATTATCATCACCTGGTATCTGATGATAACGGTCCATATAAGCATTTAAAGCTGCTTGAGTACCCCTAATATCATTCATGGCATTCTTGATTCGACTATTCTCAATCAACTCCTGCCCTTTAAGCACACCGCCCAATAGCAAACCAATAATGACTAGCACAATGGCCATTTCGACCAAAGTAAAACCTTTCTGATTTTTCATAAATCACCTCATGTTAATTAGAAGTTTAAAAGTTCAAGCAAGATGTCTTGCCTTAGAGGTTATTATCGTCAGGTAACTGCATAAATAAAGAGTAAAAATTTTTTACAGCGCCAAATAACAAGAACCTCGGCTAACGCATTTATTAACCAACTACTGTGAACCCATAGCATACTGGTTCATGCCTTTTGCGCTAGTGTCATTAAGTGCTAAGTTTAGCTTGGTCGGTTATGACTCATTTTATTGTCTGTTGACTCGTTAAGAACAGCCAGCAGAAAGATAACCTACCCTGTGCATCTCGGTTAAGCGTTAGGCTTGCATTCATGTGTTGCAACACCTGCCCCATTTGCCATAAGCCTAATCCCAATCCATTTTCCGACGATGTCCATAGGGGTTCCTGCATTCGTTTAAACACAGCTTCATCAATCGGATCGGGATGAGAGAATAACAATTGCAAGTGAGTTTTTTTAACACTCACAGTCAGCGACACCGTTTGATCTATACTGGCGTGTTGTTGATAGTTACGCATTAGCTGAAAAGCGGCATCGTCTAAGGCTTCCCAGTCTATTTCAACCATAACATCAGGCAAGGAATCATTCATCTCGAGCTTTACGCCGTGCACCTGTGCCCAACGTGCTATCCTGCCAACTAAATCTGCCACAGGAACAGCGGTTTGTTTATGTGTCTGATTAACCATTTCACCAGGTGCTGTTAAACGCTTGGCAAGCAATGCGGCGCGATCGGCAATGAGGGGTGCGACCGATTGCCAGCGTTTAAGGGCAATGATCGCCTCCTCTATCGGTGTATCCTGAACCTGCTGCTGCCACAGCACCACCATTTGCGCTAAATTTTTAAGATCGTGCGCTAAGAACAATTGATAGCGCGCAACGGCTTGTTCAAAGCTAGACACTTGGCGCATTTTTAAGGCTAGATCAAGCGCACACAAAGTACGCAATTGCTGACGCAGCAATTCGAAGTAAAAGGCTTTTTCCCAGCGCGCACTGGTCACATAAAAGGTCAGTTGCAAATGGGCATCTGATTCTACTAATTCAAAATGATGTGCATAACGGCTGGTTATGCCTAAATCACGTTTGATGGTCTGCCCAAACCACTGTAACTGCCAATGCAAACCACAAATAGACAAAGCCCCTAAGGAATCACACAAGCTATCTAAAAAATAAATTAAATCTCGCTTGCTATGTTCATTAAGCTGTTGTATTTGCTCAAGCACACCCATAAATAAACGCCATTGTGCTCGCAAATAAAATAAAACCATAATAATGGTCGTGCCTACTGTTAGCAAAAACAAATATAACCATTCAGGTATCAGCACGACTCACCCCAAACTTATCCAATAAGTAGTAAACATTTTCACGTTTAATGCCTAAGCGTCGCGCCGTTTCATGCACGTTTTCTTTGCTCTGATGCCAAACATGCAAAAACAACTGTTTTTCAGCTTCATTACGTACTTGCTTTAGTCCTGCATTTTGCGAAACCATAAATTGAATGGCGTGAATGCCTTGTTCGGTTGTCAATGTTTGCTGTCTTAGAAATAAAAAGGCACGCTTCACCGCTGCGATGATCTGATCGGAGCTGGCAGGTTTGACTATGAAATCAAACGCACCTAAAGATAGGGCTCTAAAGGAAACAGCTTCCTGATCTTGCCCAGTCAGAACAATAACTTTTGTATTCGGCTTCATTGCGAGGATTTGCGACAACAACAACAACCCACCGTCGGGCGTATAGGGCATGGGGGGCAAACCTAAATCGAGAATCACCACCTCGGGAAAGGCATCAAGCTCACTCAGTATTGACAAAGCGGCTTCTTTACTATTAGCCGTTAACACATCATAATCTTGCATTAAGGTCATTTGGAGTAAAGACAATAGCACCAAATCATCGTCAATAACAAGAAGTTTGTTGTTCAACACTGAGCTTCCAATCCACGATACTTTGAAGATGAAAATTGCTGTTAGCGTTTGACTGATTTTGGCTTTTTTAGCTTCTTTTAAACTTAACAACAGCAACCACGATTGGCCATCCCTTACCCCACACTTTAGTGCACCTTAAGGTGACACTTTAGTGCACCTTAAGCTGACACTTTAGTGCACCGTAAGTAAGGTGCCCCCCTACCCGTTAGGTTATTAGAGGCTCCCTTGAATAAAGAATGGCTCATTTAACCAATAACTCAATTTTAGACTTATCTTTAATCGTTTTACCTACTGCTTCTAGTTCAGCATCAGCAAAAACATGAACGGATGCGCCTTTTAAGTCATCAGCAACTTTAGCTAATTTCGCTTCATCGGTACGTACCGCAGAAACACGAATGAGTACCGTGTCTCCTGTTGATAATTGATGTGATACCCATGAAGCTTTATCAGCGGGCTTAGGCGCTTTAAATCCGGCTGAAAGAATTTCAGGTAACACTTGACCGAAGTTACGCGTCATCCATTGACTTGCTTTCCACTCGATACCTTCTTTAACCAAGGTTTCAGGCGCTTTGTCAGATGCTTTCGCCTCTGCTAAAACCGTTTTTGCCAATTGCGCCGCCTCTGCAAAGGCCGCCTGACGTTGCAACAGAGAACGAATCTCATCACTCACTTCAGCTAGGGACTTGTCGCGACTTTCTTGATATTGATTAACGTGAAATACCATTGAATCACCCATTTGCAC
>JACXUY010000147.1 GCA_014763665.1 Gammaproteobacteria bacterium | reverse complement strand
GTCAATCAATATGTTACCCAAGAATAGCGAAGAAATTTCTTCGCAGGATCAATTCACAGAGGTGGCGATAGGGGCGAAAAAGTCCGACAGGCTGCTAGCTGCTCATCGATGCCGTACTTGGGGTCGATCACGCGACCGTTCTTGATGTGAATCTTCATGCCTCGATGCCCACCAGGACCAAAGGAACAGCCGGCACGCCGCGCCCCTGGCGGACTACGTTATATAGCTCGCCCTCGTAATAAGCCACGCCGGAACTCATTTGGGATTGCAGCGACTTCATCGGCAGAATTTCGATGCCCACATCGATCTGGTCGCCCACGTAAAAGGCCAGGTGCTTCACGAACAGGTCATAGGCCACGAAAGAATACTTACCGAACTGCACCTCTATTGCCACACGATCTTTTACAAAATCCGTCTGGTTGTAGCTGAAGATCGCCGCCTCGCCAGCCTCCTCGATTTCGCGTTTCTGCTCATCTGCCGGTAAGGGTAGTGTTTTTCTGATGAGCCTCGCATCTTTGGTTACCCAGTAGTTAACGCGGCTTTCATGCCATTTCTCCTGCCCTAACAGCGCTTTGAACATTCCGTTCATTTCTACAGGGCTATACAACTTCTTCCCCTGCATGCGCTTTTCCTTTGATACCTTGTTCTTGCAGGCTTCGGCATCAACTTGTTTGATAACCGACTGAAGTTCCTGCCAGAGCTCCGGCTTATGCACCAACAAGAACTCCAAGCCATTCAAGTGGGAATAGGTTTCGACAATCTTCATACTTCGTAGTCCGCCACTGCTTGGAGTAAACGCAATTGAGCATCGGTTTTGGCATCACTATCCCACGGCGACTGGGTTAATTTATTGCCCGCCGCCTGGGGGTCATATTTTGGCCGACCCATGGGGCGTACCGGCAACTTACCCGACATAGCGAGATCGATACGGTCACGCGCGATCTCCGCATAGCGTTTGACGATCTCCGCTCCTGCACCTCGACGTCCATGCCTTACCGCCGCGACCACTGCACTGCCAACACCCATGAAGGGATCCAGCACCCAATCTCCCTCGTGGGTCATCGACAATACCAACCTCTCGATCAACTCGACCGGGAATTGGCACGGATGCTCGGTTTTTTCCACATGATTACTTTTAACATTGGGGATGTCCCACACATCACCCGGATTCTTGCCCAGGGGATTGCAGGAATACTCGCCAGCCTTCGGCCCCTTGAAGTGCTTTTTCCCAGGATATTTCTGGGGCACACGGATTGGGTCGAGATTGAACACGTAATCCTTGGTGTCGCGCGTGAACCAGATGATCGTCTCGTATCGCCCGGAAAGCCGCCTAGAGCAATGCAAGCCATGCTCGAAGTGCCAGACGATACGATTGCGCATCACCAGACCCAGGTCACGGAATATCGGGTACAACACTGCATCAAGGGGCACTATCTTTCCCTTGTCCACATGATTGCCGACCTGCCAGCAGATGCTACCAGTATCCGACAATACCCGAGAACACTCCCGGATAATCTCTGCCTGCTGAGCGATATAAGTATCCAAATCCAGTTTGCGCTCATACTCCTTGCCAATGTTGTAGGGTGGCGAAGTGACAACGAGCTGGATCGCTTTGTCAGGAATCTCCCTCAGTAGATCGAGACAATTTCCCGAAAATGCCACCGCAACGGCGTTAACCGAGAAATGGTCCGACACGCGGGATTGAGTACTGCCCGATGCCGTGCCGCTTTTTTGAATTTGCTTCTGTTTCATTTCAGTTACCTAATGATATGATCGGCGGAACTCCTGATGTCGCCGGGCTGAATGAATGGATACGTTCCACCATAGAGGTGCTCGGCATAGCGTGGATGGTATCGCAAGATACCACAGTTAACCCCACCGAGATTACGCAGTTTCACAAGTCGTAAACTTCAAAGCTTTGAGCTTTTTCTGGTGATTATCATAAAGCGAAAGCTCATCACATGTCTTTGCAACTCCTGCCGATCCAGGCTGCCCGGGTCAGATGCTCGCGCAGCACCCGCGTGGCGCAGGTGGAGTTCACCCAGTAGCCCACCGAGATGATGGCGTCGAGGTTGTAGTACTCGACTTGGTAGGTCTTGCCATCGATGGCAGTTGTTGCATTTTTTGCAACAGTTGCCTCCCAGTCCAACTCGCCACTGGCGAAGATGCCGCGCAGGTGGCGGGAAATCACCGACTTATCACGCCCGAACAGCTCGGCCAACTGCTGTAAGCTCAACCAGATGTTTTCTCGCTCAATGCGCATCTCGACCCGCGCTTCCGCGCTGTCGTAGATGATGATTTCGGCGGTGGGCTTCATTGGCTTCTCCCTGTGAAATGGATGGTCGATAAGGCATCCTCCAAGATAAACGCATCGTCATGGCTCATACCACGATGCGCTCCAGAAAGGTTTCGGCGTCCTTTACCCGCAGCTCGCCGGAGATGAGCTTGGGGAGCAGGGTGTCACCCAGGGCGGCGAGGGTGCGGGACTCGGGCTCTATCGCTGCAATCCGCTCCGCGAACCTAGTATCAAATGAGTAGAAGGCGTCTTGGACATCACGTGGAGGTACCACAACCCTAAGCAGACTCAGACCCTGCGACGACACAGATTGCCCTTCCCGGGAACTCGCAGATACTGCCATATAGAAGTAGGCCGCCTTGATTCGCATGAGTCTCTCAAGGAAGTCAGAGCAAAGTATCTCCTCTCGCACTTTGAAGACCTTGTACGCCGAGCTGACGCTCCCGAGTGCGTCGCTCATCAAACCGAAGTTCAGCACTCTGCGGCTCAAGCCGAACACCAAATAGCCCCTCCGAATCAGCTTGTTCTTCGCAGATGAGACAGCCAACGTCTTATTGAACCGCTCCGCGCGCAATTGAAGACTCGGTAGTACCAATTATTTATTTAAAATCAACAATTTACATAGAAAGAGAAAACCAGCCTTTATTAATTTCTCTTTCGAGTCAACAAATAGTCAACAGTTAATTCTCAATCTAATACCTCTTATAAATCTATCGCTATCCACTTTTCATAAAT
>JACXUY010000146.1 GCA_014763665.1 Gammaproteobacteria bacterium | reverse complement strand
TTTGTCATATTTTTATCATTTAAATAAACATTTTTCGTGTTCTTTTATTTTGGTATATCAAGCTGTTTTGTATATAATGTTCGTTGAATAAATAGTTAGGCAAGAGGAACATATGAGCGACTGGGACTTTCTGCACGATATGCATAATGAGGGCTATAGCCCAGAGCAGATAGCGGATGCTGCTGCCTGTGGCTATAACCCTTGGGAGCATGGTGATTGGGATAACATCGAGGATTTTATTGACGATGAAGCGGGCTGGGATTCTGATAGTGAGCCAAAGAACCCGACAACTCTAGAGCTTTGGGAGTTGTTAGGTGAATTGGTTGAAAGCGCCCGAAATTACTTCGAAGTAACAGGTCGGCATCTGCCAATTTATGGAGAGCTTGGCGAGCTATACGGTGAAGCTAAATACGGAATCAAGAGGCATAAGCCATATACACGAGGCTCCGATGGCAAATTGGGAAACGATTTCGTCGAAATCAAAACAATTAGCCCATTTAAGTCCGACAATGCTGTGCTAGTGAAACGGGCCGGTAATTTCAGCAAGCTTCTCATCGTGAAAATCAGCAAAGACTTCGAGTTTAAAGCAAAAATGCTCGATCGAAAGAGCTTTGGAAAGGGGTCGGGCAAACACATTAAGGCCAAGTGGAGTGAATGAATTTGCCTAACAAGTACATGTTGGCGGACTGGTTTTCCGCTGCGCTCCAAACCAGCCGCAAATGTAGGCGTTAGCCCCTGCAATTTTTCTCAAGGAGTCAGTGAAATATGAAAGAGCAAATAGCTTGCAAGCCAGCATTATTCGCACTTGCGATCATTTCGTGGACTGGTGTACTGCTCCAGTACTACCTCTCTATCACTTTGGCTGTCGCCAACGGCAAAAGTGTAGGTGAGGGGATTATTATCTTCTTAGGCTACTTCACTGTGCTGACCAATTTGTTTGTCGCATTGACCGCCTCATTGCCCATCATCGCTGGCTCCAGTCGGCTCGGACACTGGTTTGCAAGGCCCATGATTTTTGGTAGTGCGACCACATCAATTCTTCTCGTTGGTATTGCATACCACTTTCTATTGCGTAATATCTGGCAGCCACAAGGGCTACAGTTGCTAGCGGACATTGTGCTGCATTACGTGGTGCCAATCCTGACTTTTGCATACTGGCTCGTCTTTCCGCCCAATTCCAAGATCTCGGTTTTTGCACCACTGATCTGGTGTCTTTATCCTATAGGCTATATCGTCTATGCATTTGCCCGCGGAGAACTGTTGGGCTCTTATCCTTACTACTTCATAGATGTCACGAGCTTGGGATATGACAAAGCAGTATCTAATTCATTCGGGCTACTGGCCGCATTCATTGTTCTTGGTGTCACTGTGCGTACCGTGGCAACGCTTCGTAATCACTTCCGCACTCTGGAAAACACTACCAAGGGCTAACAATTCATTCAAGCCGACGCCGCTTCGCAGCGCGGCTTATTTCTAGCGTTAAATCAACAAAGGTCAAAAGTGGCAGTAATTAATATACCTCAGAACTTATCTTTACGAAATGCTATCAATTTCTGTAACAAGTTATGGTCTTTAGAAGACGATGAGAGTTATGAATTTGACTTTGCTAGACTTGGATTAGTCGAACCATTCACGATGGCATATGTTGCTAATGAGCTCAAAAGATTCTCATTATCAAAGCCTGGCACTTGTAGTGCCATGAATTTTGAAAACCATTCTTATGCTGCTCACATGGGATTTTTCCGTGCCTTTGGGTTAGAGCATGGAAAGGAACCAGGTGAAGCTACAGGTAGTAGTACTTATATTCCATTAACGATATTAAAGGTATCTGATATCAAAAATGAAGCTGCTAGGTTTGGTGAACACATTGGTGATGTACTTGAAGAAAAATCAAAACGAATCGCAACGATTTTAACAAGACAACAATCTGGGGATTTAGTTGACACATTAACCTTTTCAATCCGCGAAATCATGCGTAATGTTGTTGAACATTCAAATTCTGATGTGGAATGACCCCACTACAGTAGACACAAAGTTATTCGGCTAATTGGATACAATGACAGGGATGTCATATAGGCAATTAGCAAAGGATAACCATGCCAC
>JACXUY010000145.1 GCA_014763665.1 Gammaproteobacteria bacterium | reverse complement strand
CCTTGTCGGCTTGCAGCCCAAGCAGTATTACCGCGAATTCTGGGCGCTGAAAGATGTTTCGTTTGAAGTCAAAAAGGGTGAAACCGTCGGCATCATCGGGCGCAATGGCAGTGGCAAATCCACACTGCTGCAAATTATATGCGGCACGCTATCACCCACTGGCGGTAACGTGGAAACCCGTGGCCGCATTGCCGCTTTGCTTGAATTGGGCTCCGGCTTCAATCCAGAATTTACAGGTCGGGAAAACGTCTATATGAACGCATCGGTTCTTGGGTTGAGCAAAGAAGAAATCGATGCCCGGTTCGATGACATTGCCGCTTTTGCAGATATTGGGCAGTTCATTGAGCAGCCTGTTAAGACTTACTCCAGCGGCATGTATGTTCGCCTTGCCTTTGCCGTGATTGCGCATGTGGATGCAGACATTTTGGTGGTCGATGAAGCGCTGTCAGTCGGCGACGCGTTCTTTACCCAAAAATGCATGCGTTTTCTTCGTGCGTTCATGAAGACGGGTACCGTTCTGTTTGTAAGCCACGATACGGCCTCGGTCAGAAATCTTTGTAATAAGGCTATTTGGCTTGAAAAGGGCACGGTTCTCGCAAACGGGGATCCGAAAGATATTTGTGATCACTATCTTGAAGCCTTCTATGAGGAGCAACAGGGCAAAAGTACAACCACAAGACTCAAGATAGAACGACAGGCACCGACTGCTCAAGCCATAAAAGATCAACGGCAAGATTTTATTAACGCCAGTAATTTGCGTAATGATATTGAATTATTTGAGTTTGATCCTAATGCGCCTTCTTTTGGAAAAGGTGGTGCGCAGATTACCAGCGTTGAATTTCTCGATAAGGAGGGATCACCGCTCGCTTGGGTGGTCGGGGGTGAACAAGTCACCCTGCGTATCCGAGCCATAGCACACGAACCATTGGATGCTCCAATCATCGGTTTCTTTATTAAAGATCGCTTGGGTCAGACGCTGTTTGGCGACAACACTTATTTGAGTTACATGGAGTCTCCGGTCTCCTGTAGTGATGGAGATGGCTTGGAAGCTGAATTTCATTTTCTAATGCCAAGACTGGCATCAGGTGACTATTCTGTTTTAGTTGCCATAGCAAATGGCACCCAGTCTGACCATGTGCAACACCATTGGATTCATGATGCACTTTATTTTAGGTCGGAGTCAACTAGTGTGGCGTCGGGTTTGATAGGAATTCCGATGCTCGAAATAAAACTTCAGCCATTAATGGGCAGAGACTAAGTATATTGAATGTTCGTGGAATTGTGTATGAAGACATTAATATCTGTTGCATCGTTTTCGCCGGATTCGCTTCAATCTCCTAATGCTTGGTTGGGGCATTTGCCTTTTGCTGCATGGGTGATTCAAGAGGTCTCACCAAGGATATTTGTTGAACTTGGAACCCATAGCGGTAACTCCTATTTCTCTTTCTGCCAATCAGTCCTTGAAGCAGGGCTGTCAACTAAATGCTACGCCGTTGATACCTGGCAAGGCGATGAGCATGCCGGCCAATATGGCGATGAAATTTTTGCCAAAGTTAACGCCTATCATCAAGAGCACTATGCCGGATTCTCTCGGCTACTGCGCATGACTTTTGATGATGCCTTAACTTATTTTGCGGATGAATCAATAGAGTTATTGCATATTGACGGCCTGCACACTTATGAGGCGGTTCGCCATGATTTTGAAACATGGCTGCCAAAACTTGCACCCGGCGCTGTTGTCATGTTTCACGATACAAATGTTCGCGAACGAAACTTTGGTGTCTGGAGGTTTTGGAGCGAGTTACAGGACCAATACCCAAATAATTTAGAGTTTGTGCATTCTCACGGACTTGGCGTGTTGCAACTAAACAATGCGCCAAGCACTAAGGTGCTGGAATGGCTTCAACCTGACTCACCCGAAAGGCAAAGATTGAAAAATTACTTTGCCGCACTCGGCTCACGGCAATTGGAACGTTTTGAGTTAAACGAACTAAAGCAACACGCTGCCAGCCTCAACCAGGCCGTTGCCGATCGTGATGGCCAGATCGCCAGCCTCAACCAGGCCGTTGCCGATCGTGATGGCCAGATCGCCAGCCTCAACCAG
>JACXUY010000144.1 GCA_014763665.1 Gammaproteobacteria bacterium | reverse complement strand
CCATAAGGGTATTAATACGCATGAAAACGCCATCGTTCTGTAATGAGATTTTTGACAAACTCCGCCTATCTGAAAAACATATCTACCTAAAATCGTTGCGTGAATTCATTAACATTTCACGCGACGACCTTTCAAAAATAACAGGCATATCAACCCACACGATACGCCGCTATGAATCCGAATGGGAAAACTCACACGCTCCGCAATGGTATGAAATTCTTATGCGGTTTTTGTGTGGTGACATATCGTTTTATAGTCCGTCCTGGGCTGATTGCACTATCATGCCTTGGGATAAAAAATTGGCATCACCGTACTGGCCTCACACCCGGCTAAACCCGCTTGATATGAACGCGCAATACAGCTTCATACACAAACAAACCGCCGACAACAACCGACGCTTAAACGCTGAAATTGAACGCCTGAAAGCAAAGATAATCGACCTTGAAGCCGAATTGGAAATTGAACGCGCTAAAAACGACCGCTTACAGTCCGAAAATGCCAAACTTAACGCAAAACATGAAGGCATAAAAAAAGGGGTTGTTATACCCCTTTTCGGTCAAAAGTAACCCGGTTTACCCGGCCTGTTTACTTTTTCTTTTTGGCTTTGACGATTCGGCCGCCCTTGACATAACGGTACCCCTTTTTTAGCGTGCCGTTTGCCTTGGTTGCTTCTTTTTTTGTTGCCATAAATCACCCCTTTTTAAGTTTAACAACACCCCAAGAAAGTAGCACCAGCGTTAAAAACACCAGCACCGCAATAGTTTCGATCGAAAGTGATATGCGCATATCTACCGTTACAGGCGATAATTCAAGATTATTTTTTGTTTCCAACATAGCCGATACCGTGTAAATCAAGTTTTGTTTCGACGATGGTTAAGCGGTTTGACAGCCTCCAAAGGATAAGCATTATGCCGATTGTTGCGGCGTCGCCGCCCGTGGAAACGATCTCACGAATTAATTCCAATTCTGCCATTTAATCATCAAACCCCACGGATTCGCTGGCCACGTCTGCCGCCGAGTTTGCAAGCGGTGTAATCAGTCCGCCCGGAATGTGCAAGGCGGCCCCGCCCGCCATTACCACGGCGAATGCTACCCACCAAAACCATGATTTTTTCTTTTTACCGTCTTCCATATCACCACCCCATACCCGCAAGCCACCCGCCGCCACTGGTTTGCTGTTTGTCGTTTTCTGCTACTGGCGGAAACAGAATTTTTTCACGCTGCATCCAAGCGGCTAGAATCATCACGCCCAAGCCGATTAGAACCCCCACAAAAACCTGATGAATCAAATTATTTGCCGTCATGCCATGCCCCGATATTCCATTGCGGCCTGCACGCCTTTGTAAAGGTCGTAATCTGCAATTGTTCGGCCATTTTCGTGATAAATCATTGCATCAATCAGGTCGTGCAAATAGGCTTCCAGCGGCACAATCGGCGCATCGGGGTTTAGCCCGACTTTTGCGGCAACGCTGTTTACATATGCTGTTGTATTGTTCTCACTGGCCGGGGCGTATTCGGTTACTAGCTTGCGGATTGTATTCATTCCTCGGCGGTAATCGCTGGTAATGTCCAAGGTCATTGCCCGGACGCCGTTTTGCATTGTGTCAAACACAACAAAACCCTGATTATTGCCAATCCGGCCATTCCAATTTATGCCGTTATCCCGCAAGTTTCCCGGATTGTTGTTTCTGATACCCAAGGGCATTTTTTTCCATTTGCTATAGGCCACGATTCCCCCAACCATAATTAAACAGATAATGACGACCAGCGCGTTTTTCATGCGCTTAAGCCGGCTAACTCTTCGACCAGCGTGGCGCGTGCTTCGTCGAGTGCTGACAGTTTGTCATGGTCGTACTGCCCTGCATTTCCGGTTGCAATAGCGCGCAATGGTCTAATGCTATCCATGTCAATTTGTTTAAGACGCTGCATGATTTCGTTTTTGCGCTGTGCGTCGATTTCTGCTTGCGTTGGTGTCTGCGGCGGTACATAGGCGGCGATATTTCCGGCGGCCAGCACCTGCGCAAACAACCCCGCCGTTTCCGCATCGTCTTCACTTAATGTCGACGGAATCCAGCCAAAAACAGGATGGTTGATTTCGCAGTCTATACCGCCGAATTTATTGTATTGTGCGTTTCTTGTTTCCATCTTTCCCCCTTATGCGATTCGCAACCACAATGTAGCTGCGTAACCGTAATCGTAGGCTTCATATGAC
>JACXUY010000143.1 GCA_014763665.1 Gammaproteobacteria bacterium | reverse complement strand
CCGGTATCGACGTGCACGAAATTGGACTTGGGATAAAAACCGACCCCGCCCACTTTTTCACGCATGGCGACTTTTCTGAGGTCTTCCAGATGGAAGCCGGGAAGGCGGATATCAATCGCCTTGCCCTGCATATGCAGGCTTTTTGAAGCAACACCGTTGGTGGTGTTGTGCAGCATGGCGTTGGTTTGCGGCGAACGGTAGCCGGAAATCACGTGAAAGGCCTTTTTGCTGCCGCTGCGTTGCTGGATTTTATGTAACAGGTCAAACAGCTTCATGTCGATAGTATGCAGTTGATCATTACGGTAATCGCGTAACAGATGGTTCAGCTCTTGCAGCGCCTCGGCATGGTAAACGCCATCTTCCCAATAGGTGGTTTTGATGGACTCGCCGGTGTGCAGGTTGTACAGGGCGATGGTACGGTGCCGTTCTTCAACCGATTTGGCAAATACCGAACTCGGCATGAGTGTCGCGGCGGTTGCGCCGGCGATGCCCAGTTTCAGAAACGCTCTGCGGTTTATCGGGTTGTGCTCAGGATGCCCCATGGCTTCTCTCCTATCGTTTGCATGCTTTATAACATAAGAACGTTACTGGCGTTTTTCAAGTTTTTGTAGAGTGGATAATAACTTATTGTCGCGCTCATAGATATCGGCACGAATCCGCAGTTCCCCAGACTCGTCCGCCCATGCGGTTTGATAAGTGATCAGTACCGGCACTTTGTGCTCCAGCCAGATGATTTGCTGTTTTCCGGATTGAATCATCTCCTGCAGCTGTGTGTTGTCCATCTCCGGGTTCTCGTAAGCGAGCAGTTGTTCTGCCAGTTGCAATGCGTTTTCGGCACGGATGCATCCCGAACTGGCGATCAGGGTGCTGTTTTTGAACAGATGCTGCTCGGAGGTGTCGTGGATATAGATGTCTTGGCTGTTGGGGAAGATGAATTTGATTCTGCCGAGCGGGTTTTTTTCGCCGGGTTCCTGACGAAAGGTGTAGTTGAGGATTTGCTTACCTTTAATGCTTTGCCAATCAATCGCCTCTGCATTTAATGGCTGCTGTTCCTTACTATCGGCGCTGCTGAACAGCGAGATATTGTTGCGTTGCAGATAGGTGCTGCCGGATTTCAGTTTGGGCAATACGTCCTCCAGCAAAATCGTTTTGGGAATGCGCCAGTAGGGGTTCAGTACCAGATAGGTCATTTGGTCCTCCATCAGCGGGGTGGGGCGCTTCTTCTTGCCGACGACGACTTTCATGCTCAGAGGGGAAGTATTTTGTATCAGCGTCAAAGTGTAATCGGGAATATTCACCAGTAGATAACGCTCCGGCAAATGGCGATACCAGCGCCAGCGCTCCATATTAAGTTTGATCAGTTCCACAAGTTGCGACGCGCTGCGCGCCAAGGCATTGCGGGTCTGGTTGCCGACAATACCGTCAACCAGCAGACCATGGCGTTGCTGAAAACGTCTGATGGCCGGCTCCAGCAAAGCATCCTCTCCGGCAGAATCCGCATCCCAACACCAATCTGAAGGAGGGTTGTTCGGCTGCGGTTTTGGCTGCAAGCAGTTGCTTGGGTAGTCGCCGCTGATTAACAGCCGCTGTCTGACCAGATTGCGGTCGGCATAGGCTGCAGGGTTGTAGTTCCAGGATGTGGTTTGTGCATACAAACGGTAGCGTTGTAATGCCTGTTTGAGGTTGCGGTAGTAGGTATGCTTGGGTGCTAAATCGATCAGTGTGGAGGTGATGTTGTTCTGTTCGAGCGCCGTTTGCAGGGTTTTGGCCAGATCAAGCGACTTTTTGCCGCTCTCGTAGAAAACGGTATTGACCTCGCTTTCAAAAGCCAGGCCGTAGAACAGGTCATGCGCGGCCGCAAAAAAGGCATCACTCAGCAGCAGTTCATCATTCGGCGTTAAGGTCTCTTTGCCGAGGAGGGCTCGCAGTTCAGTTCGATGGTAGCGCGGAGCGTCGGGGTTGAGGCCATCGGTTTCAAGCTGGTCAATACTGTTTAATAAGGCATCAATGGCCGGCGTTTGCCAGGCGGGTTGATAGTGGCGCGCCTGATAAAACGCGCGCAAACTATGCGGGTAGGCAAATTGGGATGGGTTTTCTAGGGCGTCAGGACGAACCAAGACGGCCTCAAGATATTGGGGCATCTCCGTTGATGCCGCCTGTGCCGGCATCAGAACCGGCAGGGCGCAGCACAATAACAATGTATGCAGCAGCCATTGCATGGCGGCC
>JACXUY010000142.1 GCA_014763665.1 Gammaproteobacteria bacterium | reverse complement strand
TTTTTATTTGAATATCAGCCCTGACATAAAAGGGATTAAGACCTCGCGGTCTTGGATGAACTTATTGGTCGCTTCGAAATTTGAATATCAGCCCTGACATAAAAGGGATTAAGACGTTGCTTTGGCATCAAAAGACACCGCGTACTTTTCATTTGTAACAGCAGTAGGCGACGAGGTGGGTGACGTCTATGGTTATAAGTCGGGGTGATATTTGGCTGGTTGAGTTTTTAAGCACAAGCTTGCCCAGAAAATGACAAGCTTGTCATTTTTACCAGATCACACCAAATCGGGCACAATAACCTCCTATATCCTATTGCCAACTCACAAGTGATTGGCTAGACTTTTTGTCGAGTTAATGGAGTTCATTCGTGCCACAACCAATCCCCTTTCAACCTAGCAGTTATACCAAGCGCATTTTGTTATCGGTCATTGGGTTAACCCCCCAAGTGATTACTGAGACGATATACGCACTCTCTAAGCAAAACGATGCTTTTATTCCTACCGAACTTTATGTCATCACCACGCAGGAGGGTTACGACCGTACTCGTTTAACTTTGCTAGGCGAGCAGACTGGCTGGCTCAAGCGCTTGTGTCAAGATTACCAACTGCCATCAATCCAATTTAACGAATCGCACATTCATGTGCTTACAGGGGCTTCTGGTACCTTAACCGATATTCGCACCGAATCCGATAATCAGGTATTAGCCGATACCATTATCGATTATGTAGCGCGATTTACCGCCGATGAAAACACCGCCTTGCATGTTTCTATTGCTGGTGGGCGTAAGACTATGGGCTACTATGCCGGGTACGCCTTGTCCTTATTCGGTCGCCCACAAGACCGTTTATCGCACGTATTAGTCAGCGAAGATTTCGAATTTCAACCAGACTTTTTCTACCCAACGCCTTACAGCTGTGTTATTTTCAAGTCTTCACAAAACAACAAACCACTCGATACCAAGGATGCCAAGGTTAGCCTTGCCGACATTCCCTTTGTGCGCCTGCGCCATGAATTACCGCATAAACTGCTTAATGGCGATGCCAGTTTTTCAGCCACAGTAGAATCGGCTCAAGCTGCTTTATCACCAATTGGTGTGGTGTTAAATGTGGCCAATAAAACGCTCATTGCTGGTAATCAACCCATTCAGCTTTCTCCCGTCAATTTAGCCTTTTATTGGTTGATGTTAGCGAAGAACATGAACAACGCAGGCGGCATACATTACAAGACTACGCCCGATTTACACATCGACTTTTTGCACTATTATTCAGAGCTCATCGGCAAGCATCATGGCGAATTTACCGAACTTGAAACTAAGTTAATGAAACAAGACGGCATCGATAAAGAATGGTTCGATGAACGTATTTCGCGTATTAAAAAAGCCTTTGTAAACGCCTTTGGTGTCAAAGGTGCAGCACCCTATTTACCCACCACAGCGGGTCGAAACCAACCCCGAATGCTAACCTTGCCCAAAACGGCTATCACCATTGTAAAGGAATGACTATGCCCAAAATAGCACTGACAGAAATACCCAAAGACAATAGCATGTCTGCAACCTTTGAAATTGTCACGCCCATGTTTATTGGTGACGCTAATCAGCAAGCGACCGCAATTCGCCCTACGGCTATTAAAGGCGCACTTCGTTTTTGGTGGCGTGCCATGAATGGACACTTATCGACCAGCGAGTTGGCTAAAGAGGAAGGACGCTTGTTTGGCTCAACCGATGGTGCAGGCGTGTTTTCTTTGTCGGTAACTAGCAACAATACATTTCAGGCTCATACCGATTGGCCACCAAAAGACGCCAATAATAGCAGTAGTTATATGGGTTATGGTCTTACAGGTGATCAGCAAAATAAGCATCGTAACTACATTCCCGCCGGTATTCATTTCGATGTGAGCTTAACCTTCGATCCAAAAGCGGGTACTAGTGATAAAGCGCTCATCCAAAAAGCACTCGAAGCCTTTGGCTTATTTGGTAGCTTGGGTAGTCGAGCGCGTAGAGGTTTTGGTTCGGTTCAACTGATCAACTTAAACGGCAATAACTTCATTAACATAACTCAACCACAGATTAAGCAATGGTTGAAATACAATCTACATTCAACATTAAAAAAACAAGACCAAATAGCCTTTACGGCATTTAGTGCCGATAGCCTTTCCTGACAAGAAAAGAGCGAAAGAACAAGCCAAAAGACTGACCGATAAAAAGCCTTGGTTAAAAGCACCACAATCATGACCACCCTACTCATCTCTCGT
>JACXUY010000013.1 GCA_014763665.1 Gammaproteobacteria bacterium | reverse complement strand
TAACGAAACGGTCTTCCCCGCAACACCGACTTATATTTGGTCGTCGTCGGCGGGTGCCTACGACGCCGGTAACGCGTGGCTCGTCGATTTCGACTATGGCAACGACCGTTCGGGCAGTAAGTACGTTGTTCTTGTCGTGCGTCTTGTACGCAGTCAGTAATTGGTTTTTGGGGCTGGTATGAACGACTTTACCACCTTGCGCGAGGATGGCTCTGTCGTCACTTGGGGGATGCTGTGGATGCTGGTTTGGTGGCAACCGATGTATTAACCATTTCAGATATCGGCAGCAATATCAATGTGTCGGGACTTGACTGATTGCCTAAGCTTCTTATCAACCAGCCAGAATGGCTTGCTTGCTATTCTCTCAGTTGGGTCATGGGTGAAATATGCCCAAGGTTCTTTGGTAGGATGGGGGATTAGACATTGCTTAATGTCATTCCCTTTCACACCACCCTCTGGGTAGGTTTTTATGCTAAGATAAGCACCTAGAACAAAGCTGGGAGTTGGCATCATGATGCAAACACAACACTATTTAGACCCCAAACACCTAGGCGTTCAAGTCTATGATCTCTTGTCTCGTCCAGGCACGGATGATCGTGAGCGTGCCAAAATCATTGCCGAAGCCTTAGAAACCGTACAACAAAACTACCCCGACTTAGCCTATACCGCCACCAAGCGAGATTTATCGGAAACCGAACTGCGCCTGATTGACAAGATCGAGATGACACGCGGTGAAATTAAAGAAACCGAACTGCGCCTAATGGGTGAAATCGAAAAGACACGCGGTGAAATTAAAGAAACCGAACTGCGCCTAATGGGTGAAATCGAAAAGACACGTGGCGAAATTAAAGAAACCGAACTGCGGTTAATGGGTGAAATCGAAAAGACACGTGGCGAAATCGGAAAGACAAACGAACGTATTGAAGCTTTGCGTGCTGAAACGAAGGAAACCGAACTGCGGTTAAGTGGCGAAATTAAAGAAACCGAACTGCGGTTAAGTGGCGAAATCGAGAAAACACGTTTAGAAATTAAAGACGTGGAATTAAAACTGACCAAAGAAATGGGCAAACAGACCATGAGAACGGTCAGCTACCTAACGGCTATCATGGCACTCTTTTATGCCATTATCCGATTTGTGCCGGCATAAACCTCTCCTGCATGCGTCTCTTACCGTTTCCGGATGAGAGAAGAGGAGGACTAAACAACGCTCTGTAATCAGCACATCCTACCAAAGATCCTTGGGCATGTTTCACCTACGACCAAGCTGAGGGAATGGCAAAAAAAGAGTCCTAATTGGTTGATAAAAAATCCAGATAATCAGTCGAGTCCTGACAGTCTCCATGGGAAAGGGGTTTATGCTATGATAACAGCCTAAACTGGATTTAGGAGTCAAGTCATGACCGATCAAGAATTAAAAGACTTAGTTGCCAGTTTGGCAATCAGGTCAGCAAAGCTCGATGAGCAGCTAGACAAGTTACGAGAAGAAAGCTTAAAAACCGACGAGCAAATGCGCAAAACCGAGCAAACGCTTAAAGCTATGTTTGCAGAAACCGACGAACAAATGCGCAAAACTGACGCAAAGCTAGAGCGTATGGGCATCACTTTGGGCAATATCAGCAATAACCAAGGTGCAGTAGCTGAAGAGTTTTTCTTTAACTCGCTCAAAGCCACGCAAACCTTAGCAGGTATTCATTACGACAGCATCGACAAAAACCTAACCCGTGCCGCTAATGGCACTGAAGATGAATTTGATATTGTCATGATTAATGGCAAAGATGTTGCGATTGTTGAAGTGAAATACAAAGCACATGAAAGCGATTTAACGAAACTACTGACCAAAAAATACGAAAACTTCAAAAAGCTATTTCCTATTTACAAGGATTATACGCATCATCTTGTTTTAGCCACTTTTTCGTTATACGATGAATTAAAAGAAGCGGCACTCAGCAATGGCGTGATTGTGCTTCAGCGCAAAGGTGACACCATCGAAAGTTTTGTGCCTGCTGCCTAAGTATTCGTTGGCAAAGCCTGACAGGGTGAATTGTTCCCTCCTTTTGTAAAGTAGGGCTGGGGGGTTATGCTATGATAATGGCATGAGGTTTTGGAGATGGCATCATGAGTACAGCAACATTCGATACATTTGAGTTTAATAAGGCATTGCGAGAGGGCGGTTTTGACGAAAGGCAAGCAGAAACGCTTACTAAAGCACAAGCCAAGGTCGTTGAGCAAACTGCGCATGACGGCACAAACTATGCAACAAAACAAGATGTTGTTGAATTAAAAAAAGACATGGCTGAAATGAAAGCCGATATTTTTAGAGCCATGATGCTACAAACTTTCGCTATTGCAGGCTTGGTTGTTGCTGTTGTCAAGTGGATGAACTAACCCTGTTTCTAAGCCTAGGGTAAAGGATGGCAGGGTGGGTTTTGTGTTACGGTAAGCGAATGATGTTTTGGAGGCTGTTATGAGTGCTGTTGTATTTGATAGTTACGAATTTCATAAAACGCTACGTGAAGCAGGGTTCGATGAAAAGCAGGCAGAAGCCTTAACGCGTGCGCAAACAAAATCTATCGAGCAAATGCACAAAGATGCAGACTATGTCTCGCGTACTGAGCTAAAAACTGATATCAATGAGTTGCGTAAAGACATGCAAACTTTGGAAGCAGGGTTAAAAAAAGACATGGCAGAAATGAAAGCCGATATTTTTAGAGCCATGATGCTGCAAACTTTCGCTATTGCAGGCTTGGTTGTTGCTGTTGTCAAGTGGATTAACTAACCCTGTTTCTAAGCCTAGGGTTAAGGATGCGCCAAATCATGCATATAACTGCTTGATTTAAGCCCTTCTACCAGAGGTAAAATAACCTGGAAAGGCTAAAAACGCCACATGCCGAAGGTTTCGGAACGAAAAGTGGGTTTTTAGATGCCCTAAAGAGTCAGAATAACCTCATGAATTCAATCCCCCCAAAAAAACATCAACAAGGCGTGGCACTGTTACTGGTGTTGGTGATTGTCACCGTCATTGCTGGGCTAATGTATCCGCTGTGGCAGCAACAGCAAAGCGCCATAGTGCGTGCGCAGTCGAGCCAAGCGCAGTTGCAGGCTTGGGCGGTGTTAATCAGTGCGCAGGATTGGGTGAAAAGTGCGTTAAAATTCGACGCCGAACAATCGCAAACCGATCATTTGCTAGAATTGTGGGCGCAACCCATGCCTGCTGTGCCTTTCGATGGCGGGCAGGTGCGCGGTTGGTTGGTCGATGCGCAATCGAAGCTGAATGTGAACCAGTTGGGTGTTGCCGACACACAGCAGCGCGAGCAGCAACTGGCGGTGTTTAACCGACTATGTCAGGTGCTGACGCTAGAATGTCCCTTTTGGCCAGCGGTGGCGGATTGGATAGATACCGACGATATTCCTCAGGCGGGTGGGGCAGAGTCGGCTTTTTACATGGCACAACAGCCGATGCGTCGTGCTGCCAATCAAGCCTTACTCAGTGTCGATGAGCTGCGCCAAGTGGCGGGGGTGACTGAACCGATTTTGTTGGCACTCAAACCCTATATAACGGCACTGCCTAATGTCACGCCCATTAATGTCAACACGGCTTCTGCTCCGGTGCTGATGGCTTTGTCGCCACTGTTGACCGAAGACTTGGCTAAGTCGTTGGTGGCGCGTCAGCGCAGCGAACCCTTTGAGCGGCTGGCGCAAGTGAGCGAGGTGTTGCGGCAATCGAGTGTCAGCGATGCTGAATTAAATCAACTGGTGAATGAGCGGGTGATGTCGGTCTCAACGCGTTATTTTCAGTTACAAACACAGGCGGAATATTTAACCTATCAATGGCAGTTAAATAGCCTATTAATGCGCGATGGCGGACGTACCTTGAGTCTGATGCGCTGGTTAACAGAGGTTGAACCTTAATGAACTCAATGCACCTAAATGCAACTCATGCACTGGCAGTGCCTTTTCCATCCGAATGGATGAGTTGGCATCGTCTGGTATTTCCTAAAGGTCGGCAATGGCGCGCCGCTTTGCCTTATGCCTTAGAAGAACGACTGGCAAGCGATGTGCAGCAATTACAGCTCATTCCAGTGCGTGAAGGGGCATCGGGTGAAGGCTGGGTGGTGGCGATTGCCCAGCAAGACTGGCAAGCTTTCGCCGAGCAGTCGGCACAGACCGCTGCCGCTTGGTATCCAGATTTTATGCTCCTGCCTTGGCAAGCCGATCAAGTGACCTTGCTGTGTGAAAGCGAACAGCGTTGGCTGCTTCGTTGGGGTGAATGGCAAGGCACGGCGGGTCAACCAGCGACCATGTTGACCCTATTACAGACCTTGCCTGCATCGCAACGACAAAGCTTGGTGTGTTACGGTGAAGCTGCTATTGAGTCATTACCCTCCGATTGGAACATCAAACGCTTGCCGTTGAGTGCCTTGCCAGTCGTTCAGCCTAGCTTCGACTTACGACAAGGTGCGGGAAAACGTCAGTGGCAGTGGTCGGGACTAGGGGCGTGGAAAACGCCTGCGCTGCTATTAGCTGGGGTGTTGGTGATGACTGCGCTGGTCAGTTTAACCAATACGCTACAACAGAGTCGCGCTACAGAAGAGTTACAACAGCAAACGCAAGCTTTGGTTAAAAGCCATTTTCCAGAAATTAAGCGTCAGGTGAATCTCTTGGCACAGGCAAAGTCGGTGTTGAAAGAACGTCAGGCATTGCAGACACAGTTACAAAGCTCGCCCTTATTAGCTTTGCAGCAGCTAGATGCCACCTTGGTCAATTTTCCACCGCTTAGTCAGTTGCAACTGTCGGATAAAGGCATGATGTTAACTTGGTCTGCTCCCTTAAGCAAGGCTCAGTTATCACAAGCAATTGCTTTACCTGGTTGGCAGGCCAGTTGGCGTGGCACGCAACAACTCAGCTTGGTAAAACAAGGAGAAACACCATGATGCAAGGTCTCATCCAGCCCCTTCAGCGGGGCTTAAAACTGCTGTCACCGACACAGCAGCGCAACGGGGTGTTATTGCTGGTGGCACTGATGTTGGCGGTGGTGTTGAGTGTCTGGTGGCAATGGCAACAAAGTGTCGAAAAGCAGTTTGTGCAAGCGCAACATACCCATCAGCAGTTACTGGTGTTGGCGCAAAGTCTGCCAGCCACTCAGGCGAAATCCTTGCAAGGCGATGCCTTACTACAACAGATTGCCGCTCAGCCGTTAACAGGATTGACGGGTCAGATCAGCAATTTACGCCTAGTCGGACAAAAGGTGAGCGCGCGTGTTGAAGCCGCTCCAGCACAGGCGTTAATGCAGTGGCTAACGGCACTAGAGCAGCAAGGCGCGATGCTTTCCGCTATCAATTTGACGCAACCCACACAAGGCGTGTTATCGGGGCAGTTAACTTGGGGGCAAGAATAATGCTAGGCTGGTCGATGGTGTTTGTACTGTTAACGATGCTGTTTTTACTGGTACAGTTGCCAGCCAGTTGGCTCATTCAGCAATTACCCACCTTGCCCGTGCCAGTGAGTTTTGCGCAAACGCAAGGAACTGTGTGGCAAGGTAATAGCCAAGTACAGAGTGGATTACTGAGCGCACAGCCGGCGCAGGTGCATTGGCAGTGGCAAGCCAGTGAGTTGATTTCGGCTAAAGCCCAATGGCAACTACAAGCCCAAGTGGAACAGGCGCAAGTCAATGTGGCTTGCGCCTTAACGCCATCGGGCTGGTCGGTTAAGGGGGCGGTGACTGCCAGCGAAACTCAACCACTGCCCCAGTGGGCGCAATTACTACCGGTGGGCAAAGCGCCTAATCAGCGGTTAATCGATTTTCAGCAGGCTTGGTAGGAAATGGTTGCCCAGCATTAACCTCTCACATAGCTTTTCCGATAAGCACGATCAATCAACCGCTGTTGTTCGTAGTCGATGCCAGTGAGTTCGGCAAAATCGGCTAGGCTACGCGCATCGCCCAGTCCCCAAGCACCGCTTAGAGTGCGACGATAGACCAAATCCATCAAACGTTGCTTGGCGCGCTCTTGTAGCTCTGTCCATTGATAGTCGCGATGTTGTTCCCAACTGCTGTGCCAGTGGTGGTTATGGTGTTCGGTGTTGGGGCGTTTGTACAGATGATACAAGGGAATGTGCGGGATATGGAAAATATCCCAAGCACGGGTAAAGGCACGAATGGCCAAATTTTGCTCTTCACCATGAAAGTAAAGGTAAGGATCGTAAGGCACTTCGTAAACCAATTTTCCCAGTGTGAAATAAAAACCACCGGCAATATGGCCGCCCAATAAAGGCTCGCGCACAAACACATGCTCCGATTTGAATCTCAAGGTGGCATTGTCGGCTGTTAAATCGGTTTCATCGTGCGGACGCATGACTAAGGTGGTTCTACCGCTGTCTTCAATGCTGATAACGGGTTCATCATTAATAAATTCAAAACCATACGGATAGTTGGTTAAGATGGGTTTAGTGTATTTGGGGCGCAAGGCTTCCAGTTGGTTAATCAGCTGCTCATCCCAGTCTTGTTCAAACAGCGTGTGCGAATCGATTTGCAACAAATAGTCTTCATCTTGATAAAGCGAAAACACCACCGATCTTGCCCAACACACACCACGACTGTCTATCGGGTGGCAATGCACATAGCGTAGGCGCGGTTTTTCGGGCAGTTTTTTTAGGTTGTCACGTCGATTAAACGGGTGCTGATCGACAATGCCAAAAACAAGGTTTTGTGGCTGTTTGGCTTTGCGCAAAGCGTCCTGCACGGTGAAAATGAGGTAAGGGTCTGCAAGGGCAGCAATGGAGATGAAAATCATAATAGTGTGACAATGATGGTTAGCAATGCGCTTATTAAATAGAAGATTAAGCCGAATGGCAAGCGATTACAAACCCTGAATTTAGGATTACCCGTTGCGGTGGTTTTTTTATGCTAAAATAAGAACATAAATTACAGGAGCATGGACATGTTCGAAAATGATATATTTGACACATGGCTGGATAACAAAAGCAGAGAGATCATTCTTAAGATCGACAAAGAAAAACTAACGAGCGAAGAAATGATGATTCTGATGCTTAAAGCGCAAACGAATCATTTTGTCCACTTAGATGTCGACTTGCGCAATGAAATGGCGGAGCTGAACAAGGAATTGCGTCAGGAAATGTCAGAGCTGAACAAGGAATTGCGTCAGGAAATGTCAGAGCTGAACAAGGAATTGCGTCAGGAAATGTCAGAGCTGAACAAGGAATTGCGTCAGGAAATGATCGAGTTACGTAAAGATATGGACAAACGTTTTGAGGCGCTCACAACACGCATAGATCGATTTATGGTTTGGTCATTTAGCACCAGCTTAGCCATTGGTGGCGCAGTGGTTGCTGCCATTCGTTATTTACCCGCTGTGCAGCCATAAGACTAGCAATAAAGTGGCTGATCCTTTTTCTGCTTTATACTATTCCGCTAACACCAGCCTAACGGGTTCGGTTTGCGGTCTGATGCCGCGCCAGAGGTAAAAGGCTTCTGCCGCTTGTTCCACTAACATACCTAAGCCGTCGGCTTGTTGTTCTGCGCCCAACTCTTGTGCGGCTTGCATAAATACAGTGGGTTCTTTGCCGTACATCATATCGTAAGCCAAGCAACCCGCGTCGGCGAACCAGCCTGCTTTGAGTGGGGGTAAGTCTCCGGCTAAACTCGCTGCAGTTGCATTGATAATAATGTCGTAGGGTTGATTCGGTACCACGTCGAAGCCGCAACCATTGACACGACCCTGTGCGGCACGCTGGGCTAAGTCGATGGCTTTTTGTGCCGTGCGATTGGCGATAGTCAGTTGATCGACTTTAGCATCCAATAGTGGCTTCACCACACCACTGGCCGCACCGCCTGCACCCAGCATGAGCAGGCGTTTACCGGCTAGGCTACCGACCAAACGGGTTAAATCGGCAACCAAACCCGCACCGTCGGTATTTTCGCCTTGCCAGCCCGAATCGGTGCGAATGAGCGTATTCACGGCCCCAGCCAGTTGCGCGCGTTCACTGACGCTTTCGCAAGCGGCAAAGGCTTCAAACTTGAAAGGCACGGTGACATTCATGCCCCTGTAGCCTTGCTGATGCAGTGCTTGGATGCCACTGACGAAGCCATCGAGCGGTAAGCAGAGTGCTTCATAACGCATGACTTGCTGCGTTTGTTCAGCGAACAGACGATGAATGAGCGGTGATTTGGAATGGGCAATCGGGTTGCCCAATACGGCGTAGCGGTCGGGCTGACTCATGCCTGATCTTCTCGTAACCATTGCGCCGCTACTTTGGCGTAGTAGGTGAGTATGCCATCGGCGCCGGCGCGTTTGCAGGAAAGCAGCGTTTCTAACACTATGGCGCGTTCGTTAATCCAGCCGTTTTGCGCAGCGGCTTTAATCATGGCGTATTCACCGGAGACGTGGTAAACAAAAGTCGGTGCTAGGCATTCTTGTTTGACGCGACGCACAATATCTAGATAAGGGATGCCTGGCTTCACCATCACCATATCCGCCCCCTCGCTGATATCAATCTCCACCTCGGTGATGGCTTCATTGCTATTGGCAGGATCCATTTGATAGGTTTTTTTATCCGCCTTGCCAAGGTTGGCAGCGCTACCAACGGCATCGCGGAAAGGGCCATAAAAAGCGGAAGCGTATTTGGCCGAATAAGCCATAATGCGGGTGTGAATAAAGCCGTTTTCTTCGAGTGCTAGGCGAATTTCGGCAATGCGTCCGTCCATCATATCGGAAGGGGCAACCACGTCGGCACCGGCTTGCGCATGGCATAAGGCTTGTTTCACCAGCACTTCGCAGGTTTCATCGTTCAGTACATAGCCTTGCTCGTCAATAATGCCGTCTTGGCCGTGACTGGTGTAAGGGTCGAGCGCAATATCGGTCATAATGCCTAATTCTGGCACGGCAGCTTTTAATGCCTTCACCGCACGCGGCACTAGCCCATCTGGGTTGTAAGCTTCTTTAGCTGACAGGGATTTTTTGTCTTGATCGACGACAGGGAAAATGGCCATCATCGGAATACCTAAAGCCACGGCTTGTTTGGCTTCTTCGATCAGCAAATCGAGCGTCAGGCGCTCAACGCCTGGCATCGACACAATGGCTTCACGACAATTAACACCTTCCATGACAAAGACTGGCCAAATTAGGTCGCTGCTGGTGAGTGTGTGTTCGCGCATTAAGCGACGAGAAAAGTCGTCTTTACGCATGCGACGCGGGCGTGTTAAAGGAAAGTTGCGTGGGATCATGGCGTTTTCTCGCTAAAAATGGCATATTAAGCAAACATTATAAACCGTAAAACTTAAAACCCAAACCAAGGAATGATTATGCTCGACTATCTCTTTTTTGATGAATCCCTGGCGCAGCGTTTTGCAAGCTCGATTTGTGAGCTGGGGGGGTCTGCTGTTGTCGAGTCAACACCAGAAGGGGGTGTGCAAGTGCGAGTACCACAAGCAAGTTTAACCGATGCCGCGATTGAACGAGCAGGCGAGTTGTATGATGAGATGTTTTTTATTGAGCAGGCGGAATTAGTCGAAGCGGGCGCATCCGAAGCCGATGCTTGCGGTGTGCAGATTCAGCTTTCGACAGGCGAATTTACCAATGTGATGATGGCTCCTGAACAGATGAATCGTTTACTGTCTGTTTTCAGTCCTAAAGAAGTGCAGGATTTATTTGCCAAGGTTGCTGATGCCGTAGAGAACCCTCAGGCGCACGCTTGTACGGTTTGTCATGTGATGCAGAATGGTGTTATGGAAAAGTTACGGGTTTCAGAAGTCGTCTAATGTTCAAACCTGAGCAGCTTAAAAGATACAAAAGCGGGTTGTTGAATCAGCTCGTCGATGTTGCCGTCAATACATCCCGGTAATTCGGCGTGAACTAGACGGTTAGCAAAGCCCCAATCTTCCAATAACGGACAAGCGGCAATAGCATTGGGAAGGGATTCGACCATAAATTTGGCCGGTTTGATGACACAGGGAAATTGGTCGGCGCTAAGTAGCACTAGGCTATGCGCAGCAAGCATTTTCAATTGACTGGCGGCGCGCAAGGCGTCGGCAATGCCTAAGCCTTCTCCCGTTATGAGTAGTGGCTGCTGGCTGTCTAGATGTGGCAGGGGTTGCCCAGCATGGACCAGCTCAATGGCTGCCTGCGCGTTGTTATCGGCCGCAGTCATACATAAGCAGTCAATGTGTGCGTCTTGCACACGCCAAGGTGCCAGCAGGGCTTCACCCCATCGAAGTCTCGCGCCCAGTTCGAGTGTAAAGGGCAGGTTCAGCGTAAAACTCACCTGCGTCCAGCCGTTGGGTAAGCTTGTGACGCTGGGCGAGTTATGAGGGAGTAGCGTCGTCATGAACTTAGGCCAACTTAGGCTGGTGTACAACGCGTCCTTGGAATAGGGTGGTGTGCACCTTGCCCGTGAATGGCCATTTATGGAAAGGCGTATTGTCACCGGCGCTCATCAACTGGCGACGATTAAATAACCAATCGGTTTCCAAATCGACAATGGCAATATCGGCTGGCGCACCCACTTGCAGACTGCCTCGGTTAATGCCTAATAGGCTGGCTGGTTGATGCGTCACCGCTTTGATCGCTTGTTCCAATGTCAGTATATGCTCGCGTACCAGTGCGAGCAGTAACGGCAATAAGCTTTCTAGTCCACTGATGCCAGGTACTGATTCAGGGAAGGGTAGCAGCTTGTCATCGTGCATGAGTGGCGTGTGATCCGAACAAATAGCACTAATCACACCGGCCTTCACGCCAGCACGTAGCGCGTCTCTGTCACGCTGACTGCGTAAGGGAGGTTGCACGTGCATAAAGCTGGCAAAGTCAGCGACATCAAACTCGGTTAAATGTAAGTTGTGAATGGCGACATCGGCGGTGACTGGCAAGCCTCGCGCTTGAGCATCATGAATCATCTCAACAGCGCGAGCAGTCGAGATTTGACTCAGGTGCAAGCGAACCCCAGTTTCTTCTGCCAATAATAATAGCCTTGCTAGGGCAAGGGTTTCCGCCGCCGAAGGAATATCGGGTAATCCCAGTGCCGAACTAATGGCACCACGATGAGCGACGCCATCCTTGCCTAAATAGGCGTCAATCGGGCGCATCATTACCAGCAGTTTATGGGTGGCGGCATAGTCAAAGGCATTAAATAGGGTTTGCGTGTTCACCACGGGTTGGTTAGCCTGACTAAAGGCAACACAGCCTTCACGGTGCATGGCCACCATTTCCGACAGAGCTTCCCCTTTCAGTCCTTTGGTCAGTGCACCAACGGGCAGCACATAAGCGGTTTCTGCTTGCCGTGCACGGCGCTGAATCAGTTCCGTCACCGCAAAGGTATCATTGACAGGGTCGGTGTCAGGCATAGCGCATAAGCTGGTAATGCCGCCAGCGACGGCGGCTTTGGTTTCACGGGCAATGGTGGTGAAGTGTTCTAATCCCGGTTCACCTAAGCGCGTAGACAAGTCAATTAAGCCCGGAATAACCAACATATCTTTGGCATCAATGACTTTGCTGGCCGTAAAGTCGGCTGGCGCCTCACCAATGGCGATAATGCGTCCATGATTGATGTGAAGGTCGGTAATCACATCCAGTTGGTTGGCAGGATCGAACAAACGACCTTGTTGAATGGTGATAGCGATCATGGTTGGGCTCCTTATGTCTGCATAATCCCGGCCATCACCGACATACGCACAGCAATGCCAAATGTAACCTGATCCAAAATAACCGATTGTGGACCATCTGCTACGGTTGAGGCGATTTCTACGCCACGATTAATGGGGCCAGGGTGCATGACAATGGCATCAGGCATGGCGAGTTTTAAGCGTTCTTCGGTAATGCCATAGGTTTCAAAGTATTCTTGTTCAGAGGGTAAGCGAGCGCTGCTCATGCGTTCGTTTTGCATACGCAGGGTAATCACCACATCAACATCTTTCAAACCAGCTTCAATGTCGGTAAAGCAATGCGCGCCCATAGCGCTGGCATCGTGTGGTAGCAGGGTTTTCGGACCGACCAGTCGAATTTCTTCGGTTTCTAACAGATTCAACACTTGGATTTGTGAACGAGCGACGCGCGAATGCAAAATATCGCCGACAATGGCCACACGCAATTGAGAAAAGTCGGCACCCTTAAAATGGCGAATGGTGTAAGCATCGAGCAAGGCTTGTGTGGGATGGGCATGGCGACCATCACCAGCATTGAGTACATGCACATGAGGCGCAACGTGATGGGCAAAAAAGTGCGCTGCCCCCGATTTAGCATGACGCACGACAAACATATCCGCTTGCATGGCTTCCAAGTTGTAGATGGTGTCGAGCAACGACTCGCCCTTTTTGGTGGCACTGGTGGCGACGTTCAGGTTGATAACATCGGCGCCCAGACTTTTCTCGGCAATTTCAAAGGTGGTGCGTGTGCGTGTTGAGGCTTCAAAAAACAGGTTAACGATGGTTTTACCTTTCAGTAACGGCTGTTTGTGAATCTGGCGTGTGTCTGTGTTAATAAAGCCATCGGCACGGTCTAATATATCTTGAATATGGTGGGGTTTGAGTCCTTCCAGCGTGAGCAGATGTTTAAGCTTGCCCGCTTCATTGAGTTGTAAACTTGGGGAAGATAATCCTGGGTAGCCAAACATCATGAATCCTCTTTTGGTTTTGGTTGTTCTGTTTGAAGGTGGCGACTGGCATCACGCTTTGGCATGGGCTATAGGGTAACCTTGCTTATTTATGACGCTATTGTACGTTATCTTGGTATCAGTTTCATGGGGTAAAGTAGCTAGACTCAACTTCAAGATTGCAATGCTTTTTACTTTACCCCGCCCACAAACTCGACAATGGCACAGCCCAGAGACTGTCGCCGACAGATTTAATCTCGTTGCCGTCATAAAGCATGATGCCTGCTATTAGGTTACTGCCCACCAGACTTTGGAAGTGCTTAATGCCTTTGAAGTCGTTCATGCCAACGGTTGCTGATGCTTTGACCTCAATAGCAACAATATCGTTGCGTTCGTTTTCAACAACAAAATCGACTTCATTTTTTAGGGCATCTCGGTAATGACTGAAGCGGTAGCGATGATCGGAATAGTTCGACATTTTCAACAGCTCACTCAACACAAACGATTCTGTCAACGCGCCCATAGCTGAGCGATCACGCAATAAACTACTTTTGGTTTGTCCAAGTAGGGTCGCCAAAATTGCTGAGTCGATAAATTGTATTTTAGGTGATTTTACGATCCGACTAATGGCATTGCTAGACCAGCTTGGCACTTCTTTGATGAGATACATCTGTTCTAAAATGCCCATGTACTTTGCTGCTGTTTTACGGTCGATACAAATTTCTCCTGCTGCTCTAGCGGCATTACTTAACCCGCCTGCCATCTGTGCGATGATGCCCAAAAACTTGGGCATTTGTGCTGCTTTTGAAATGCCCGCAACGTCTAAAATATCTCGCGTTAACAGAGCATTGACGTATTGAACGCACCAGTCTTGTTTACGCTTTTCACTGTTACGTGCGATAACTTCGGGGTAGCCACCAGAAATGATTTTATCAATGAATACTTCGCCGATATCACACTGGTTGGGTGCTGGAATGTTGCCTGAGAATACGGCATCTAACCAGTTGGTATGACTGTCCACCATTTCCGCCTGTGACAAGGGCAGCAGTGTCAAGTTTTCCATGCGCCCAGCTAAAGAGTCCGCAAAACTAGGCATTGTTAGCACATCAGTCGAGCCAGTTAAGATAAACCGTCCCGGTTGGCGATTGTCATCGATGCTTTTTTTGATTGCGAATAGTAAATTGGGTGCACGTTGAATCTCGTCGATAATCATGCGTTCACTTCGCCTAATAAAACCCGTCGGGTCAGTTAACGCATAGCTTCGATCAAGTTCATCATCTAAGGTGAAATAGGCCATATTTGGCGATAGGCTTTTGACAAGCGTTGTTTTTCCAGACTGCCTAGGCCCTGTAATGAGTAATGCAGGCGTGTCGCTGAGTATGCTATGTAGTGTGTTGTTTAGCTTTCTGGTGAACATAATTTAAGCCATTGCGTTAAGATGGATAGAATCTTAACAAAAAAGGAAATTATATTCTATAAAAAGGGATTTATATCTCTTAAAAACGGGATTTTGGTTGTTCTGTTTGAAGGTGACGACTGGCATCACGGTGGGCAAGGGGTTGAGATAACCAAGTTTCTAAAATAACGGCAGCGGCTTCGGCATCGAGCATGGCGGGATTGTCGCAACGCTCACTGGCCTCACTAGAGGAAAGCTGCTCTTCTACCCAATAAAGGGGCAGCGGAATTTGGCTGAGTAGCAGGTTAGCAAACTCGCGTACCCGTTCGGTTAAGGGTTGTTCTTTACCGTCTAACAACAGGGGTAATCCTAATACCAAGGCTTCGGGTTGATATTTGCTCAGCCATTTTTTCAGCTCTTGCCAGTCGGGTACGCCCTGTTTCGCTTTGAGAACGGCCAAGCCGCGTGCATGTCCCGTTAAGCTTTGTCCGACCGCCAGACCAATACGTTTTTCGCCCCAGTCGAGTGCCATAAACACGCCCTTTGCCATAAGTTAAGCGTGTCCTGCCGTGCGTGAAATTTGATGGGTGTTGATGCCTAAACGTGCAAATGCCGCTTGCCAACGCGCTTCGGGAGGCAGGTCGAAAATCAGCTCAGGGTCGGCTTCAGCAAAGAGCCAGTGGTTATTACGCAATTCTTGTTCTAATTGCCCCGCACCCCAACCAGCGTAACCCAAGTAGACTTCATAGGCTTCGACGACACGATCATCGGCGATGCCTTTCAAAAAGTCGAGCGAAACCGTGAGCGATAGGCTATCACTCAGTCGCGCTGTATTTTCCCAGCGTGAACGACCATGATGCAAAATAAAGCCCCGATCTGGCTGTACAGGACCACCAATCATCACCGGTTGCGATAAATCGCGCTGCTCATGACGCAAGGGCATATCGAGATTGTCGAGCAGGGCGTGCATGTCCATATCGGAAGGGTGAGTCAGCGTCAGTCCCATCGCGCCTTGCTCGTTGTGCTCTAGCATTAAAATGACGCTTTTTTCAAAAAAACCACCCCCCTGATCGGGCATGGCAATCAGCAGTTTGTTGGCTATCGCTTGTTCATTTTCGCGCTGTGGCATGGGTTTCCTAAATTCGACTCTGTTTGATTGGTTTATTTTAACAGCTTTTGGTTATTTGATGACCTCTAAAAACGCTAATGGGAAGGGTGTACTGGGGGAAGGGGTGTAGAGAAAAATCATACAAGCCATTGAGTTAATCTCTTCCACCAGAGGTCAAATAAACTTGGGGACGCTAATAATCCCACGAAGTGGGGTTTTTAGCGGTGCCCTTTTACTGACGCGCTAAGCGTGGCATGACTGGCCAAGTAGGGGCGTGCTTTTCGTGACAACGCCAAGGATTAATATCCAGCCCACCACGACGCACATAACGGGCGTAAACGGTTAAGCGTTCTGGCTGAAAAGCGTGCCATAAATCGCTGTAAATACTTTCAACACAGTGTTCATGAAAATCTTGGTGGTCACGATAGGAAACAATATAGGCCAACAAGCTTTCTGCTTTAGGCAATTTGCGTGCACGCATTTCAATCACCAGGCTGCCCCAGTCGGGTTGGTTGGTGACAGGACAGTTGGATTTGAGCAAATGACTGTGCCAGCAGCCATCGCCAGACAGATGTGGGTCAAGACTCAATAAGGCTGGGTCGGGCGTGTAGCTATTAATATTGACAGGGAGTTTATCTAAACATTGCCCCGGCAACTGCCCGATGCTGAGGTTGTTGACATCATGCAGTCGCATGGTCACCATCGCGCCCGCACAGCCCGATAAATCATGCGTCACTTGCGTCATCATGGCGTGGCTATCGCTGAACTTATGCGCATTAAGCGAGTTGAGGTAAAGCTTAAAGGATTTAGACTCGATTAGGTTCGGGCTGGAGGCAGGAATGCTAAACTCGGCAATCGCCACTTGCGGTAGTCCTTGAGTGTTCAACCACGAAAGCTCATAAGCCGTCCACACATCGACACCCTGCATGGGCGAAGGCGACAACTGCACCCGATTGAGCGCGCGCGGCACAGCAAACAACAGGCTGGGGTCGTAATGGGTGGGATAGTGGGTGTGATGACCGAGTTGGCTTTGTTCAATCGCAGACATGGCTATTCCTTATTAATGCCGCTATTGTACGTTATCTGAGCCTGAGTTTCATGGGTTAAGTGGCTGGTTCATTTACCTAAATTGAACTTTAAGCTATAATTCTGACTAGAGAGGTCAGAAATAGGGGGCGGTTTATGCAAGCATGGCAAATTCAAGATGCGAAAGCGCGTATGTCGGAGTTGGTTAAGTGTTCACAGTTTGAACCGCAGAGCATTACTTATCATGGCAAGTCGGTAGCGGTGGTTGTGTCTCGTGATACCTTTGAAAGGCTATCGCATAATCATCAATCCTTGGTGAGCTTTATGAAACAGTCGCCTTTTTATGGTGATGATGTTGCGTTTGAGCGAGATGCCAGCCTAACAAGGGATATCGAGTTTTGAGCTATTTACTCGACACCAATGTGCTATCAGAACTCAAACGAAAAACGCCTCACGCTGGTTTGGTGGCTTGGCTAGAATCTAAACCCTCGTCTACGTTATATTTAAGTGTCTTAACCTTGGGTGAAATACGAAAAGGGATTAATGCGCTTGACGATGTGAATCGGCGTCAAAGACTGTCGGATTGGTTAGAAGCTGAATTACCCGTTTTCTTTATCGGCAGAATATTGCCAGTGACAGCAGCAACAGCAGATCACTGGGGCAAGCTCATGGCAACCGCTAAAAGACCTTTACCCGCCATTGATAGCCTACTTGCCGCAACCGCTATTGAGCATAACTTAACGCTCGTTACCAGAAATACCAAAGATTTTATCGACTTGCCAGTGACTTTGTTTAATCCTTGGGAAGGGGGGTAGTTGGGTTGTTTATTGTCGTTAAGGCTTATGCTATGATTTTGGTCTAGTGAATCGTGTTATGCGGCTTATTAAAGTTAAGGTCTTGAATCGCTGAGGGATTGAATGGTAATGAATGTTTTGAATTCATGTTATACGGTGAAAGTGCCGTATAATTATAGTTAGCCGTTCTTCTCGCGGATGAACCAAGCCCAATGAATCCCTTCTACATATACGCGCTGAAAGATCCAAGATCTTCTCCTGCAAAACCCTTTTACATTGGGAAGGGAACCGGCAATCGTGCCTGGGATCACACGTTACGCGTGGACGCAACCCGCAAGGGAAAGAGCATTGCTGAAATCCAAGAACAGGGGCACGACGTCGTAACAGCGGTTCTGGCCGACGAACTAACCGAAGCACAAGCGCTGAAACTGGAAGCCGAACTAATCGCCGCATTCGGCACGGAAGATACAGGTGGCCTTCTCACAAATTCGGTAATGCCGTCTGGCGCGGCTCCTAAGGCCAGGCGCAACTTAACGGTTCCCGCTGGCGTTATCGAAAAAGCGCAAATTGGGCTTGAACTTCTAAAGGCTGCGGTTCTTGAACTCGCCCAAGCAAACCCAGAAGGAATCACGAACTCGGATGCCTCAAAATCTCTCGGCCTTCAAAGCGATTATGCTGGAGGCTCAAAAGACTACCTCGCTTGGAGCGTGCTTGGCCTGCTCATGCGTGAAGGGAAAATGGTCCGCGGCGAGGAAAGGAAACATCGTGCCGTCGTTCGCTAATACCACGGCTAACAACGCCATCAACGCGGACAGTGAAGAGCGGCGTGTCTTCGTCGCACCGCTCTTCACTGCCGGTTATGGCAAACGTTAGCGATAAAGAATCATGGCTCTCCAGAAAATTTCCTACGATAATTTGAATTCACGGCAGCGGGAAAACTACAATTTCCAAAAAGTTTCAGCTATTTTGGCTGACTACGGCTTTGTAACGCTTCGCCTGACCGACGACTGGCAAGGTGCTGACTTCATCGCTCAACGCATCGACGGCGAAACTTTTCTAAAGGTTCAGCTTAAAGGTCGACTGACTCTGGACAAAAAGTATCTTGGAAAGCATCTTGTTGTTTGCTTTCCATACCAAAACGGCAAATGGTACATTTACCCGCACGACGCATTGGTTTCGTACTTGCTGGAAACTACGAACATTGGCAATACAGAGTCTTGGTTGCAGCATGGCCTCTATTCCATGAATGTAATAAGCCAAGAAACGCTGAAGCACTTGGAGCAATATGCTTTGTAAATCGCTAACCCGGCGCTCAAGCTTGATGCTGCGCAATAAAGCCGCGCAGCGCGCCGGTTAGCTCTACGTTAGAACCACCAGTTCCGAAGCAGGCAAATGGATGCTTGGGCATAATCTGCTAGGCGCTAGGTTATCAAGCTGCGTTAAGGGCGTGAGTGGAACCACCATTCTGGTATTTAACCCATTGAGTAAATCATTTTGTACGTCAATAAAATTGGGGTATACAGCTGAGGAGCGTTCATCTTTGTTTGTACAAAGTTGAAATTGCGCCATTTAGAAGGCTCGATAAGTATCAGAAAATAAGCATTCGCGCTCGGTAAGTGCGTTATAGGCGTCGATGGCTGCGTTATTTTCGGCTAACCACAAGGCTTGTTTACGCACCGAAACCTCTTCGCGCAATGCTTTTTCAAGGGTTGCAGACAAGTTAATATTCAGTTGCTTTGCCTCGCTGAGTAAGGCGGGGTTTAAGCTGACATTGGTTGCCCTTTTGGGTGTTTGTGCAAGAAGGGAACTCATCATGTTTGAATCCTATGCGCATTAAAGATGTGTACTCACTTTAGGGGTTGATAGGTGTTATTGTCAAGAAGCCATCATTCTCCCCAGCCAAAGCTCTAGCGACCTATCGGGTATAAAGTAGCGTTCGTTCTCTTTGTCGATGAGTTCGCGTGCAAATAACTGGCGAATGGCACTTTGTAATGCCGATTTAGTGATGCCAAGTTGCTGTAAAACCGCTTCAGAATAGAGCTTGCGGCCGGCGTTAACCACTGCTTTCATGGCAATTCTTTGGTTTGTGTTGAGTACATCGAATAACAGTCTAAAGGTAGCTTCTTTTTCGTTCAGAATTTCATCAAGGGCTTGGTCGATCATTTCGCGCCTAATGGGCGTTTTCGCCTTGCCTACATAGAGTAGGTGCAGTAGATGCTGCATCATTTTGGTTTCATTGTCGGCAATGTCTGTGCATAAGTAGCCTAGGTCGTCGTCGCTGATGTTCAAATGCTGTGAAACGTAAGCGCGAATATCTTCAAAAGCCAAGGGTGTTAACGCATAATGATTTGCCATCTCGAATAATGGTGCTTTGTAAGCAAACAGCGAGGTTAACAGATGACGTTTTGAGCCAGCAAAAATAAAGGATACATTTGTGTTACGTTCCTGAATAAATTTGCGCAAGTAAGCATCGAGGTGGGTATCTTTAATGTGGGCGATTTGCTGAAATTCATCAATAGCGATGACAACAGGCTGTTTTTCAGATAAGCCCTGAATGGCAGCAAAGAAGTCTTGCATCATTTCGTCGAAAGTGAGCGAGGATAGCGTGGGGCGAATACCGTATTTATCATTTTTGGGGTCAATGGTCATTTCAAAGCGCAAACGCTTAAATAGATCGGCAAGGTTTTTAAGCACCGACTTGTTGAGCTTGACATGAGACAGGCTTTTCAACAACAGTCGTGCAAAATCTTCTTTTTTGGTTACATCGTAAACATCGGCGTAAATACAAATGGTCGACGTTTGCGATTGAAAAAACTGTTTGATGAGAGAGCTTTTTCCCATGCGTCTTTTCGAGTAAATGAGTAGGTTGGTGCCAGCCTCTACGGATGCTTGTAGTTTAGCCAGATCTTTATCTCTGGCGATAAAGGAGTCGCCGACAGAAAGTTTGTCGTAGGGAAAGGGCGATGATGACATGATGCTATTCCTGTATTTAGTATGTAAATAATATACCATAAATAATATACCAATTGGTATAAAAATTAAATACCAAATTGCTGCCGAGTCATTCCCATACCCATCCTCTTGCTTTATTGCCCCGAATACCGCATGATGACGTCTATGAACAACACCATTTTCCCTACATTTAATGCGCGTTTTGCCCAGTTGGGTAAAGACTTTAGTCTGCCCGTTTATGCCGACCCATTACCAGAACCGCGTTTGGTCGATGCCTGCCCCGTGTTGGCGGCGACTTTTGGGCTGGAGGTGCAGCAGCAAGCGCACAAAGACTGGTTAACGCAGATAACGGCAGGTGCGGCCACCCACACGGGAATGTATCCCGTGGCAGCCTTGTATGCTGGTCATCAGTTTGGTCATTATGTACCGCAATTAGGCGATGGTAGGGCTTTGTTATTGGGCGATAGCCACTCTACGCAAGGGTATCGGGAGTGGCAACTGAAAGGCGCGGGGGTAACGCCTTTTTCGCGTCGCGGTGATGGGCGTGCCGTGTTGCGCTCCAGTATTCGTGAGTATTTGGTGAGTCATGCCATGCAAGGTTTGGGCATTCCGACCACGCAAGCCTTGTCCTTGGTGGCGAGCGATTTACCCGTTTATCGAGAAACGGTCGAAACCGCTGCTTGTGTCTGTCGTATCGCGCCCAGCTTTGTGCGTTTTGGTAGTTTCGAGGTGTTTTATTATCGCGGTCAGCATCATTTGTTGCGCGAACTGGCTGATTACGTCATTCAGCACGACTATGCCGATTGTTTAACACAGCCGAACCCCTATGCCGCTTGGCTGGCGCAGGTGGTCGAACGTACAGCACAGTTAATGGCGCAGTGGCAAAGTGTCGGTTTTATGCATGGTGTGATGAACACCGATAATATGTCGATTTTGGGGCTGACGCTGGACTATGGTCCCTTCATGTTTATGGAAACCTACCAGCCCGATTTCATCTGTAACCATTCCGATGATCAAGGGCGCTATGCTTTTAATAAACAGCCCGACATTGGCTTGTGGAATTGTGCCTGTTTAGCGCAAGCGGTGATGCCACTGCTGGCCGACGAGGAAGCAGACTCCTTGACCATAGCCAGAGACATTCTCGATGCTTATTGGCCACAGTATCATCGTCATTATTTGCAGTTAATGCGCGCTAAGTTGGGCTTGCAACAGGCTAAAGATGACGATGCCTTACTCATTCGTAACTGGTTGTCGTTATTGGCGCGCGAACAGCAAGACTTCACCCTCGCGCATCGACAACTGAGTCGTGCTCAATCCAGCCCGTTTCAGTCTGCCGAAGGGCAGGAGTGGTGGCAATGGTATCAGTACCGACTGAGCAGCGAAACTCAATCGGCAGCGGAGCGAGTGCAAGCGATGGAGGCGGTCAATCCGCTCTATGTGTTGCGCACATGGATCGCCCAGTTAGCCATTGATGCCGCCCAGCGAGGTGACTTTAGTTTGGTTGCTGAATTACGTCAGTTGCTTGCTCATCCTTTCACGGAACAAGCTGGTAAGGAAAGTTACGCCCAGCCAGCACCCGATTGGGCTAAGGGGCTGACTTTAAGTTGCTCTTCTTAAGGGTCGAACTTTCCTGTGGGTATTGTGAAAAAACTCGTAACTGATTGAGATGCCTATTGAATTATAAGCGCAAGAGGTAGAGAATAACCCAAGGAGATCTTGTGTTCTTAGATTATTCATAGCCGACAAGGTTACTGATGGGGGTAGGGTATCATGCAAGTAAATAACAATTTTAATACCAATATGTTGGCCAATTTACTGTCGAAAAGCAGTGAACGCGTCAATAATCTTGCCGCACAGATGGCTTCGGGCTTGTCGATTAATCGCGCTTCGGATAACGCTGCTGGCTTAGCGGTGGCAACGGCGATGACGACCCAGTCGAATGCTTACATTCAGGGCATGCAAAACAGTAACATGGGTGTGTCGTTAATTCAAACAGCTGATGCCGCGTCGAGTTCCATGTCGGATTTGCTCCAGCGTCAACGTGAATTGGCTTTGCAGTCGATGAATGGTACCTATAGCGATGCTGATCGCACCGCCATGAATGCCGAGTTCTCACAACTGACCAGTGAGATGAGTCGCATTGCTGAAACGACGAAATTCAATGGTCAGCCCTTGCTGACGAACCTGAGTGCAACCGGCAGTGTGCAAAATGGTGCGCCATCTCCCGTTAATATTGCAACTGCTGATGGTAGTGTATCCATTGCATTGGCTAATTTTAGTCCCGAAGCAACCGGTGGCGTATTTGGTAGTACGGCCTACACTGGTGTCGGCATTGGTAGTCCTGCCGATGCCAGTCTAGCTGTGGAACGTATTGATGCCGCTTTGGGAGAGATAGGATCGGTACGCGCACAATGGGGCGCAACGGAAAATCGTTTAGGTGCGAGCATTGAAAATATGGCCAGCGCTAACGTCAATACTTTGGCGGCGCGTAGTCAAATTCAAGATACCGATTATGCGCGTTCGTTGGTGAACCTATCAAAAGAGCAAACGCTACAGCAAGCGGGCATCGCTTTGATGGCGCAGTCTAAACAGAATAGTCAACAGGTTATGTCGTTACTGGGTATGAAGTAAACAAGATCAAATAGCCTCGTTAGTATGGCTAACGAGGCTAGGTGTTCAGCTTGGTAAGCTATTTTGCATCAAGACTTTTTCGAGCTTGTCAATCTTGGGTTTGATCTGTTCGGCAAAGCCATAAGGTGGGTTGATAATCAGCATACCGCTGCCATTCATGGCGAGGGTGTTTTCAGGGCCCGTCATGATACTCAAATTCAGTAGCTTCTCGTCATCACCAACCAGTCTTCTCATTTTATTAACAAAGGGTAAGGCGCCAGCACGCGTTTTCACCGGATACCAAATGGCAAACACACCTTGACGAAAGCGGTGCAAGGCCTTAGGAATGACATCGTAAAGCTTGGCAAAATCGTCTTGCTCAAACGGTGGGTCGATGTGAATGAGTGCGCGCTTGGCTGTTTTGGGTGGCAATAAGGCCAGTAAGGCTTCGTAGCCGTCGCGTTGATGCACATGAATGCGTCGTTCGTTAGCAAAGTTTTGCCTTAAATGCTTCATCGGACCATCCGAAACCTCGCACAGCGTTAGGTCGTCAATTAGGCGAAGTTGCTCTGCCAAAATAAAGGGTGAACCAGGGTACAAGCGCAATTCACTGCCTTCATTGATACTTTGGACAATTGAGATCAATGCCGCCCAATCGGGGTCTTTACTCTCCCAGAGCTTGCCAATGCCGCCTTTCCATTCGCCCGTTTTTTGTGATGGGGTAGCCGCCAAGTCATAAATGCCTGCTCCGGCATGAGTGTCGTACAGGGCTAAAGGCGTGTCTTTACGTTGCAGAAAAGCAGCCAGTTCTAGTAGAACCAGATGTTTGAAGACGTCGGCAAAATTGCCAGCATGATAATGGTGTAGGTAATTCATGGTGAAATTGTATCACAGACAAAGATAACTGCATTGACTTATGGAACATCTGAAAAAGACAAAGGGGACGGGGGTGTGGGGGAAGGGTTTCGCCAAAACAACCTGTAACAGATTGATTTATGCCCTTCTAACCACTCAAAAAAACGAACATAGAAAGTTTGAATGAGAAGCGAAACGCATTATTCAGACTTTCCCTATTTCGGCATGACGCAGCGCGGTTTTTTGCCAGCGGCATGGGCGGCTTTCATCTGATACAGGGCTTCATCTTCTCGCTCGCGCAAGCTGGTAATGCGGGTATCGTCGCTTGGGTGGGTAGACATCCATTCGGGAATACTTTGTTTGCGATCGCCTTTCATCGCTTCCCACAGTTTCGCGGCTTCACGCGGGTCGAATCCCGCTTTGGCCATGATATCTAAACCAAGTAAGTCGGCTTCCGTTTCGTGAGCGCGCGAGTAGGGCATAATCACGCCATATTGCACACCAAGCCCTAATGCCGCCACTGCCAATTGTGTATTTTGATTGCGACTGCCGGCAATGGCCAGCGCTACCATGCCAATATTAGCGAGTGTTGCGGCGCTAACCCGTTCATTAGCATGATGAGAGAGGACGTGTGCAATTTCATGAGCGACGACTGCAGCCAGTCGGTCTTGATTGTTGGCAAATTTTAAAATGCCTGTGTAAACACCAATTTTGCCACCGGGTAAGGCAAAGGCGTTCACTTGATCCGATTCAAACAGCGTCACTTCCCAGTTGTCACCCACCACCTCTTTAGTTAAAGGGGCGACTACACACTTGACATAAGCAGTCAGCGCCTTGTCCTTGCTGATAGGGACTTCGTTTTTCATTTTTTGATATTCTTGTTGCGCCGAAGCAGCTAAGCTGGCTTCATTTTGCATCAACAATTGAGAACGTCCCAACGGGCTGGTAGAGCAACCTTGCAGTGTGAGCAACGAAAGTACCAAGGCAGCGGTCAGGCGTTTTAGGTTCATGTGCAAAAGTCCCATTCATAAAGCGATCTTGTATTATAATAACAATAACCTGTGTCCGAGCAACAACTCATGGGTACAATCCATGCGCCGATGAGTGCTGCTTTATTACATCATGGGCGTTTGAGTGATCAAATGTCGATGGCGGTGGTGGGTCATTATTATGCCGCTCGTTTGCAACCAGCGGTTTAGCCTTGGGCTGATGTGGTGTTGTTGGGTGAGGCGATGGCGGCCTCTCTGGGTTATGGCAATGGTGTTCATACGCACTGTTCATCAAGCATGCAATCAGTGTTAGCCCAGCGTCGTGAAGGGTTGAACTTACCCGATACGATTTGGCATGAGCTGGGATTGTTGGTTTCGACTCAATTACAAGATGAAGGCTGTATAGAGCTAGCAAATGGGGTTTGACGATGAATGCAGTGCCCAAATGTACGGCAAAGTACTTACATAAATGGTTGGAAAGACACAAAAGCTTGCCGAGTTTTCCCTCCGTATTGACTGAATTGGATGCGGTGTTAGCATCGGAAGCTGTGACCCTTGAGGCCGTTGTTGCGGTACTTCAAGCAGATGTGAGTGTGGTTGCACGCATTATGAAAACGGTCAATTCGGCACGTTATATCATGCATGAGCCAGCACAGACACTAACCGATGCGGTGTCACGTCTTGGTTTTTCGGCTACCCGCATGGTGGCGATTGCAGCCGCTTTTATGAGTTTAATGGACACACCCAAAAGTTTTTCATTGCGTGATTTTTGGCGCTCTGCCTTTGTGTCAGCTGTCGCCTGTCGAGAAGTGGTTGGTATGGCGCGTTTGAATCACGAAAACCTTGATCCATCTTCGGCGTTCACCTTGGGAGTCGCGAGTGATTTAGGGGTTTTCTTACTGGACGCTTGCTGCGCCGATGACTATGCCGCCATTGTCCAAAAAATGCAGTCTAATCCTTTGGCTCTGGTTAAAATGGAGCAGCAAGTATTGGGCGTAGATCATGCCATTGCCAGTGCGATTCTGTTACGTTCTTGGCGTTTCCCAGAAAGTTGGGTAATGGGAGTTGCTGGGCATTATTTTCCAGCACGCTTACCTAAGGCACAACAACCCTGGGCAGATGCCTTACTGATTGCTGAAAGCGTCGGCTACTATTTGGGTTATGGTCATGGCGTCTGTCCGTCGAGTCCGACGGGTATGTCGTTGGAACTAACACAATTACGTTTAGGCAGTTTGGGTCTAACAGAGCGAGACTTTATGCATTTAGCCAGTCGTGTGGCGCTAATGGTCGAGCAAGAAGGTTGGTTAAGCTTGGCTGATGATGTGTCTGGCTAAGCATCCTGCTCCTCCACCAGTGTTAAGGCGAAGCCAGCGTCTTCTAGTCGTTTGGCTTCAATTTCTAAATCGAGCTGTGTTAGTGGGTTTTGCCCTAGCCAGCCTGTTGGAAAGCAGAGCGCTAGCTGGTTTTCTTTAATCAGTCTGAGTTTGACCTGAATGGTCTGATCTTCTCGTCCGCGATGCAAGCGTGTGGCTAGGCGTAACAGCACCAGTACTTTAGGAAAAGTAACCAAGCAGTCTTCGGGTAGCATGAGTAAGTCTTTAGCGCTCATCTTGGAGCGATGATGCAATACCAGCCAGGCCAATAATCGTTGTTCTTCCTGATTGAAGCCTGCTAAGTCCGCATTTTCCAAAATGTAGGCACTATGATGACGGTATTTACGATTGGAAATAAAATGACCGACCTCATGCGTGAGCGCCGCCCAAACCAACAGCGACTTGAGTGGTAAAATAGCATGATGCAGCTGCCAGTCTGTTTTAACTTGTTCAAAAAAGCTACTCGCACAGTGAGCAACCCTTTCTGCTTGCGCTTGGTCGATACGACTGGAGGTGAGTAGGGCGCGAATACTGGTTTCGCGTACATCTTGTGTGTGATGCACTCGCCCGAGCATGTCTAGAATTAACCCTTCACGCAGTGCGCCTGGGGATACCTGCATTTGTTCAATGTCGAGTAGTTGGAATGCGGCCATGAGCACGGCTAAGCCACCACCGATGACGGGTTTACGATTATCGGAAAGTCCTTCGATTTTCACTTTGTCCAGCGAACCACCAGCAAGCAATGCATCGCGAAGTTTTTCCATGCCAGCGAGTGTAATGCCATCACTAGACCAGCCGTTAGCGATGAGCGTTTCGTGAATGGCTTTAATGCTGCCACTGGCACCAATGGCTTTATCCCAACCCAAACGTCGTAGTTTAGGAACATGCGGGCGTAATACTAACTGGCAAGCATTGAGCGCGTCACGAAAATCGCTGGCACTGATGCGATCAATCAAGTTGAATTGTTGACTGATGGAAACACAGCCCATTTCGGTGCTGGTCATCGAGCGTGGATCGAAGTGGGTACCAATAATAAATTCAGTACTGCCACCTCCAATATCCATCACCAGACGTTGCTGATCGTCATTAGCTAAAAAATGAGACACGCCTAAATAAATAAGGCGCGCTTCTTCATGACCGGGAATAATGTCGATTTGCGCGCCCAGAGCCGTCTCTGCCAGTGCGAGAAAGTCGCCTGTATTGCTGGCAAGGCGGAGCGTATTGGTGCCGACAACACGAATATGTTCACTGGGAATGCCTCTCAAACGTTGACCGAAGCGGGTGAGGCAAGCTAAGGCGCGTTCTTGCGCTGCTTGGTCGAGTTGAGCGTCAGCACCTAATCCCATACGCAGACGCACCGTTTCTTTGTGACGGTCTAATAGCTGTAGTTGACCACCCACTTCGCGAGCGACGATCATGTGAAAGCTGTTAGATCCTAGGTCGATAGCAGCGAAGGTGTTGGGTGTATTCATTTGGATGGTCATAACGATCTTGAGTCTATTTTATGCGCGATTCGTTAACCCTTGTGATATTTTTCTACCAACACCTGTTGCGCACTGAAGGACTCGCCATCACTATTACGCTGATGGTAGTCGCCATTGGCATCCAGTTGCCAGGCTGTCGTGTCTTTAAGGTAATTATTCAGGCCTTCCTCATAAATACGTGCAAAGAGCGCTGGGTCGCGTATGGGGAAACAGGTTTCAACGCGAGAAAGCAGGTTACGACTCATCCAGTCGGCACTGGCCAGCCATAACTGAGGTTGGTCATCGTTTTGGAAGTAAAAAATGCGATGATGCTCTAAAAAGCGACCCAGTACCGAAGTCACGCGAATATTGTCGGATAGCCCCGGTACACCAGGACGCAAACTACACATGCCTCGCACAATTAAGTCGATTTGTACGCCAGCTTGGCTAGCGGCGTAGAGTCCTTCGATGATTTCACGCTGTTGCAAGCCGTTCATTTTGGCAATGATCCTAGCAGGTTTACCTGCTTGTGCGTTGGCCGCTTCACGTGCAATGGCTGCTTTAAGGTTGTTGTATAGTGAGTGTGGTGCTTGCCACAAGGCTTCAAGCTCGGTTTCACTGGCAAAACTGGTTAATTGTTGGAAAATGCGATTGACGTCACGACCAATATCCAGTGCTGAAGTCAGCAGACCAAAGTCGGTATAGACACGCGCTGTGCCAGCATGATAGTTGCCTGTACCTAAATGGGTGTAGTAATGTAGTCCCGTTGCTTCTTTGCGCAGCACAGAAATCATTTTAGCGTGGGTTTTATAACCGACAACACCATAAACGACATGAGCACCCGCTTCTTGTAAGCGGGTCGCTTGTTGAATGTTGTTGTCTTCATCGAATCGGGCGCGCAATTCAATGACAGCCGTCACTTCTTTGCCACGTTTGGCTGCCTGTTCGAGTGCCTCAACAATGGCCGAGTTGGTGCCAGTACGGTAGAGCGTCATACGAATAGCCAGTACCTGCTCGTCGGCCGCAGCTTGGCGAATAAAGTGAATTACGGGAGCAAAAGATTCAAAGGGATGGTGTAGCAGAATGTCTTGTGTTTTCAAAATGTCGAAAAAGTGACCTTTCTGACCGTCCAGTTGTGTATCTTCTAGCAGGCTAGGCGTCGATGGTGTGTAAGGTGGGAAGAGTAAATCAGCACGCGCCACCATATCGGGTACAGCAGACAATCGGTGCAGGTTGACTGGACCGTTGACCTTGAATAGGGCATTTTCGGGCAAGCGGAAACGTTGCAACAAATAGTGAGCGATTTCGTCAGGGCAGTTATCGGCAACTTCTAAGCGCACGGCATTGCCGTATTTACGTGATGAAAGCTCACCCTGCAAAGCAGTAAGCAAGTCATCGACTTCTTCTTCATCGACAAATAAGTTGGAGTTGCGTGTGACGCGGAACTGAAAACACCCCTTAATCGACACGCCAGGGAAAAGCGTGTGCACGTTAGCATGAATGGCAGAAGAGAGGAATATAAAGTCGTGTGCGCCGCCACTGACGGATTCAGGCAATTGAATGATGCGCGGCAAAGCACGAGGCACTTGTACCACCGCCAGTTCGCTCATGCGACCAAAAGCATCTTTGCCTTCAAGCGAGACAATAAAGTTAAGCGATTTATTGAGCAGACGCGGGAAGGGATGCGCAGGGTCTAAGCCTAATGGCGTGAGCAGAGGTTGCAGTTCAGCAGCAAAAAAGTCGGCTACCCACGCACGAATGTTGTCTGTCCAGCGGTCACGACGCAGGAAGCGAACACCTGCTTGCTCCAGCTCCGGTAGGATAACTTGCTGAAGGGCTTGATATTGGGCGTCGACCAGTTGATGCGCACTGGCATTAACCAGTTCAATGGCATCCTTAGGGCGCATACCATCGGGTTTAGTGCGGGCATCGGGATCTTTGGTTAGCTCCACCAAGCTGGCATAGCGAATTTCGAAAAACTCATCTAAATTGCTGGAAGAAATACACAAGTAGCGTAGGCGTTCTAATAACGGATAGTTAGGATTGAGTGCCATATAGAGCACACGACGATTAAAAGCCAATACCGAGGTTTCGCGATTGATGAAGGGGTTATAAGGGGTATCGGTAACCAGTGTGTTGGTGCTAATCGTCATAATTTTGTCCCATCGTCAGAGCATAAAATCAGTTAGCTATTGTCGCATGATTTGATGACAATTGGATGAAACTTGAACAGATAATGGGTGCATTCTTCTGCAAGAAAGCGCATAACTCATTATAATGGAAAAATATTTAGGTAACTTCTAATGACCTAAAGGGTTGGGAGCTAGTGCTTATGGGTCGCTTATTTTACGTTGTTGGTGCTTCTGGAGCAGGCAAAGACGCTTTAATGCAGGCAGCGCGTGTGGTTTTGGCAGGCAAGTCAATCTTGTTTGCGCATCGTTATATTACGCGTTCTAACGTGGATACTTCGGAAAACTTCGTTCAACTGTTGGATGCGGAGTTCGCACAGAGAAAGTGTTTGGGATTATTTTGGTTGAGTTGGCAATCGCACCAGTTAAACTATGCCGTCGGAACAGAAGTTCGACAGTGGTTACAGGCAGGTATTCGTGTGGTGGTGAACGGCTCGCGTCAGGCTTTGCCTGAAGTGGCGCGTATTTGTGCGCAAGATGGCATTAAACTGATCCCAGTGTGGGTGCATTGCGAGCCGAGCGTGTTGGCACAACGGTTGCGCGCGCGGGGACGTGAAAATGAACAACAAATCCAAGAAAGATTGGAGCGAGCAAAAGCCTTTGTACCACCTGACGATGCGCTGGTAATTGACAATTCTGGCGCTTTAACCGACTCGGTGCAGCACTTTATAACCTACCTTCAAGGCGATTTTAGGGAAGAGACCACTAGCGAGTTATTAGATGTCGATTGAATTACTGACGACTGCCTTGATGGTTGGTTTTCTTGGCGGTGTTCACTGCGTGGGTATGTGTGGTCCTTTAGCGGGTGCTTTTACCTTTTCGCTTGCGCCAGAGATTCAACGCTCAACACAAGCTGTGGCGATGATGCAACTCGTTTACAACCTGGGTCGGTTGACCAGTTATATTTTGCTAGGCGGCATTGCTGGCTTGGTGGGATTGCTGTTAATTGAAGCGGGTGAATTATTGTCGATGCAGCGTTGGATATTGGGCTTTGCCGGTGTTTGGATGCTCATTCTCGCAGCCTGGCTAATGGGCTGGTCGGCGTTGCCCGCTCGCTTAGAGGGGTTAGGAGCCGGTTGGTGGTCGCGTTTATCTCAGCGTTGGCGTGCGCACTTTTTGCCGGTGCAGCGTGTGCATCAAGCCTATTTAATGGGGGTGCTCTGGGGCTGGATGCCATGTGGACTGGTTTATTCAACACTGGTTTTAGCCATGAGTGCGGGTTCAGTTTGGGCAGGGATGTCGGTGATGCTGGCATTTGGATTAGGCACCTTGCCCAATTTGTTGCTGATAGGAGCGAGCGCCTTTTGGTTAATGCGTTTTAAGCGCAATCCTTGGCTGATTCGGGGTGCCGCATTCGGTATGGCCAGCTTTGGATGCTGGACTTTATGGCAAGCGATCTATGGTTCCGCGTGGCTAGGAGTAAGCTAATATGCAATCCTGTTGGTCTTGTTGGTTCGCTGCATCTCCCTACTTAGCGGTAGTGTTGGCGCTTTCACTTTGGTGGTTGTCTTGGCCTGAACCGGTACAGCCCCTTGCTGAGCTGAGCAATGAACCCATTGCTCAAGAAACGCTGAGATTTGATGAAGCAGAAAGCGATGATGCTTCTGGATTGCAGGTAACCCTGATTCCAGCGCCTAATTTTTCTGCCATCAGCTTATCAGATGATCGTAAGCAGACCTTTATTGCTTGGTTATTGCCATTGATTGCTCAAGAAAATGAGCGCATTTTATCGGTAAGACGCGAGGCTGTTCATTTATATGGATTGTCACAACAAAATCGGTTATCGCTGAAACATAAAGAATGGTTGGTTAATATTGCCATTGATTATGAAGTTGATGTGGGCAATAAAGGGTTTGATTTGTCTTTTTGGCAGAATCTATTGCATCGTGTTGATGCCATTCCGCCCTCGTTAGTGCTCACTCAAGCGGCGGTAGAGTCGGGTTGGGGTACGTCTCGTTTGGCTAAAGATGCACATAATTTCTTCGGCATTATGTGCTTCAAACCTGGTTGTGGTGTGCCTTTTAATGGCGGGCCAGGTGAGTTTCGACGTTTTGTTGACGTGAATGATTCGATTGCTTTTTACATGCGCTTAATCAATACCAAGGGCGCTTATCGCGCGGCACGTGCTGAGCGCATGCGTCATCGATTAATTGGTGATGTGCCCTCGGGGTTGGCGTTAGCAAAGACCTTGTTGAACTATTCAGAGTTGGGCAGTCGTTACATTGATTTTCTGTTGAAAATCATGCGCGAAAACAGGCTCGATGAGTACGATGGTGCAGATTTGCCCATGAGCATTGAAGTGAATGAAGCACCCGCTCCGAGCGTGCAAAGTAAACCGGTTTCTTAGCGCTTAATAATGTCGAGTTGCTATTGATGGTTCGTTAACGTCGTGGCGATGGGGTAATAATGAGCCGATCAACATACCGAGAATCGCTGCGATCAAGCCCCACCATTGAGCGCCGACTTCGCTGTCGCTTAACCCAATTTCGCCACCTATCCAAACCGTTAAGCCCAGTAGTAGACTAACCCAAGCCCCTCGATTATTTGCTTTTCGCCAGTAGAGTCCTGCGACTAAAGGCACAAAAGCGACCACCAGCGTCACCTTGTAAGCGGCTTCGACCATATCATGTAGACCGGCATCCATCTCTCGCGCTTCTAAAGCATAGCCGCACACGAATACGGCAAAACTGACAATCACGGAACGCGTTAATAGCAGCATTTGTTTGTCGCTGAGTGGACGGGGGAATAATCCCCTCAATACATTTTCGCTGAGCATAAAACTGGGTGCGAGTAGCGTGCTGGCAGAAGTGCCTAAAATCACCCCGACCAATGCGCCATAAAACACAATTTGGGCGAACAAAGGCAATTCTTGCTGAATCAGTGCAGGGATGAGTGCTTCGCCATCAACGGCCATAATGCGCTCGACTAGGTTAGGATCAATTAAGTGTGCCGAATAGGCAATAATGAGCGGAATGCTGGTGAAAATCAGATAGAGCACACCACCACCAATCGCACTCCAAGCGGCAATCTGTTCGTTGCGTGCCGCGTTAGCGCGTTGGAAGACGTCTTGTTGCGGAATCGAACCGAAGGCAAGGGTTAAAAAGCTGGTCAGCATCGCCAATGCCAACAGCGGTGAAACCTCGCTCGGCAGTTTGAAAGCATCTTTCGTTAAGGCGTGTTGCCACAGAGGCGTCAGACCGCCCACCTGATCGAGCAATAGCCAAGCAATGCCACTCAAACTGATGACCGTAATGACAATTTGGATAGAAGTGGTTATCGCTACCGACCAAAGCCCACCGACGACGGTATAAATAACGACAATTAGGCTGGCCAGAATAATACCATCGTTAATCGACAAGGCTTGATTGGTGAGTAGATTAATCAGCATGCCCAGTGCAGTGATTTGTGCCGCCACCCAGCCTAAGTAAGACAGCGCAATGGCTAAACCGGTCAGCACTTCGATGCCACGACTGTAACGCTGACGATAAAAATCACCGATGGTGAGTAAATTCATGCGATAGAGTCGCTTGGCAAAGAACAGACCAAATAAAATTAAACAGGCAGCAGCGCCCAAGGGATCGGACAATAACCCGAGCAGTCCATCTTGCATAAAGGTGGCAGGAATGCCCATCACGGTTTCTGCGCCAAACCAGCCAGCAAACATCATGGCGGTGACCATTGCCAGTGGCAGTGAGCGCCCAGCTGTGTAAAAGTCGCGTGTATTATGAACAAGTTTTGCCGCCCATAGACTGACGGCAATACTCAACACAATATAAACAATAACGAAGTTAAGTAGCATTTAGCCTTGGTTTCGCTGCAGTAATAATATGGCTGATAATTTTAGCAGAATTGGCAGCCCTGCATAGCATAGCAGTATCGGCCAATCGACAGACAGGCTTTTGGCCCATTCCATAATGGGTAGGCTAATTCCGACGGCTAGTGCCAAAGTGAACTTGGTAATCATGCCCCATAAACCAAAAAGCGTGCCTGCTAATTCGGGTTGCTGCTGACTGATGTCCGCTTGCATCGACGCAGGCAGGGCAAGATCAATCGCTAGGCTGAAGCCAGTCAGAACACAAATCAGCAAGTACAGGATGAAGTCGCCTGAATCTAGCAGAAAGACAGCGATAAAGCTGACGCTCGCCAATAACATCGAAGCTTGCCAAGTCGGTGCTTTTCCCCAATGTTTTGATAAGGCTAACCACAGGGGTAGGGCGAGTATGCCAGCGATGAAATAGGTCAGTAAAAATAGCCCTTGCTCATCGGCCAGTTGTAAATAATCGCCAACGAAAAAGACAAACAAGGTTGCCGGTAATGCATTGGCCAAGTTGTTTAGAAAGTAAATCGGAAACAGTCGCAACAGTTCACGATGCGCTTTGAGTTGCCTGAACAGGGTTGGTAAGGCGACTTGTGATGACTCAGTCTGCATAGGCTGATGGTGAACCTTCAGTAAAGCCACACCCGCCAGCACTAAGCCAATGAAAACGACCGTCCAAAATAACTGGTACACTTCGACATCATTAATGCTGCGCTCTGTCAGTATCGGTAGCAGTAAGGCGATTAGCACGCCAATAATGGATAAGCCCTCACGCCAAGCGCTGAGGCGGGTTTTATCGTAAGTATCATGACTGATTTCGGCCGCTAAGGTTAAATAGGGAATTTGAATCCATGTCCAGCCTAAATAACTGATAAAGCTCCATAGTCCCAGTTGCCATAAGGACACCTGATCTGCCGCTGGAAAAAAGAGCCCATTAAGCCCAAACAACAATAAGCCAAAGCCAGCCACTATCTGCCATTGACGCTGAATTTTACCCACATAACGATCACTCAATAGACCAATAAGTGGGTCGGTAATCACATCTAGCAGTCGTGCTAATAACAAGGCTAAGCCAATATCGGTGAGCGACAGTCCAAACTGATGATGATAATAGCTGGGTAGATAGAGGTAGAGCGGTATGCCCAGCATGGCTAAGGGTAGGCCTAACAAACCATAAGCCAGCAATTGCGATGGTTTTATAGCTGTTATGTTTTTGTTCAGTGTTGGTTTGCTGTGCATTCTTTTATGATGTCAATTAATTAGCTTAGTTACCGAATCATAACGGAAAACAAACCTCAGTGTTGGTTTAATTTTGTTAGGTTTTTGTCTGTCATTAGTAAAATCGCGAGGATAACAAACGATGCGTAAACAGATTGCTTATTGGTTGCTGGGTATTGCTACCAGTCTCGGCTTGGCGGGTTGTGCTTCAGTCGATATTCAGGCCTATGCTAACAAACAGCCCAAATTTGACTTGTTCCAGTTTTTTGCTGGTAAAACCTATGCTTGGGGGCAGTTCCAAGATCGATCAGGCGAGCTGATTCGTCGTTTTACCGTTACCATTGATGGAAAGGTTAATGGTGATCAACTGGTGCTAGACGAGCGTTTTATTTACGATGATGGTGAGCAAGAACAACGTGTCTGGACCATTGTGAAAAACGCACAGGGGCAGTACATCGGAACGGCAGGCGATGTCATTGGCGAAGCGAAAGGCATTTCGGCGGGTAACGCCTTTAACTGGCGTTATGTACTTGATTTACCTTACAAGCAATCGACCATTCACGTCACTTTCGATGATTGGATGTTTTTGCATACGCCCAATACCATGATGAATAAAGCGGAAGTGACCAAGTTTGGCTTTAAGGTCGGTGAAGTGACCTTGTTTTTCAGTAAACAAGAGATTCGATAATTGAAGCCATTGCAAAGATTGTCGACTATTGGTCTGATGTTCTGGGGAATGTTGGCGCAGGCTTCGGTGGCATGGAAACCAGTGGGTGAGGGCGTGGCTACTTGGATGTTCATGGATATTTACCAAGCCAAGTTGTATCGCCCTGAAGGTGTGCCTAAACAAACCGCCTTAACCGATGATGCACCACTGAAACTGGAACTCTGTTATTACAAATCCATCACGCCCGATATTTTTGTGCAAGGCGCGAACGAGGCGCTTCCAGCACAGTTAAGCCCAGCCTTACGTGCCGAGGTCGAGCGATTACACGCCAGTTACCAGGCCGTTAAGCCGAATGATTGTTACACCTTGCGTTATGAAAACTCAGTGACAGAGCTGCTATTGAATCAGCAAGTGCTCTTTCAATCCAAGTTGCCTGAATTTAAGCAGGTTTACTTTGGCGTCTGGCTGGGAGAAAAGCCGCTATCGGATAAATTGAAAGCAACTTTGTTGGCGAATTAGTCGGTTAGCCTAGGCAGGCTTTCATCAACTGCCCGAACAGCTGATTTAACGAAGATGGCTTGATATGGAATCAAAAAATGATTAATATCGAGTCATGAATGTTGTCACAAATTACAAGCCGCCATTTAGTCGCTTTGTTAAAAAAGCGCATAAACCATTACAGCTAGCCATTGAGGATGCGGTTGAGTTTGTCTGCGCCAACCCCGATATTGGTGAAGCTAAAGTGCAAGATCTACAAGGTATTTTGGTATACAAATGGCGTTTTAATCGGCAAGAATATTTAATGGCATACAAGCTAACTACTTCAGGTATCGACTTATTGTTGATCGATTTTTATCAGGTTGGTACGCACGAAAACTTTTATGACGACCTTAAAAAATACCTAAAGACGGGAGCATAATCATGGCACACATTTTAACGGCACAAGATTTGTATCATAGCTTTAACCAAATGCCAGAAGCAGAAAAAAAAAGCTTTTTTGAGCTTATCATTTCTCGTTTGTTTAGCGAACAAACCGCAGACGCTTCGCATGAGCAACTGTTTGGTCATTTAAAAGAGGCGCAGTTTAGCGCACAAGAAGCAGCAGAGTATTTAGAAATATCCATCTCTACATTGCGTCGATTAGTGAATAAGAACGAACTCACGCCCATCAAAACGGTAGGCAGAAATCAGTTTTTTGCTACATCTGACTTAAAGGCACTAAAGCACCGCTGGCGCTAAAAACGTTACTTCCCACACGCCTTCATTAACTGTTCGAACAGCTTGCGCTTGTCGGGCGGCAAGGCTAAAAACGCTTCAATCGCCTCGCGTTCTTCGGGGGTGATTTTACTGTCCCAACGGGCGACTTGTTCAG
>JACXUY010000141.1 GCA_014763665.1 Gammaproteobacteria bacterium | reverse complement strand
TCGCAGCGGCCTGCGATCCATGTGTTGTAAAACCATTGGCGCTGCGCGTCTTCTTCGCACGGGGTTTCAATCGGCGATAAATACAGCGTCAGCATTTCAATGGCTCGCTCCGGGTACTCTTCAACCAGGTCAGCCACCATGTCAGAAATGTCATTGCTATTGACTTGATATAACTCATCGGCACGCTGCTCTATGCGCTCCTGCTCTGCAAATAGCCTATCATGCTCTTTTGCGTACTCACGCAGGGCGGCCGCATGGGGGTCTGCGTCGGTAACTCTGACGGCAACACTCATAACAAAATCCCCCCTGTTAACGCATCTATGGCCAAAACTGCAAAAAGTACGATCGACCCAAAAAACAGGATGTCGTCATCTTTCCGCTCAAGCCATTCGCAGCATTTCTCAAACCCTGTTCGGTAATCTGTTGGTAGTTTCATCGCGTCCTCTTTGGTGTAGTCAGTTACTCAATGTGTTTTCGTTTGGCTTGGTAGGTATTACACAATATGTGTAAATTAAGGTCAAGTATAAAATAACCAAAATGTGTAAATATTTTCAACAGGCAAAAAAAATACCGGCGTATGCCGGTGGTGGGAGGGCAATAAAAAACCCGCTTAATGCGGGTTTATTCAGTTAGTTGCCAAAGGGCAGTTCTATAATGGGGCGGTCTATTGCCTTAGAGACTTTTTGCATAAACAGGTTAAGGTCGCCTTGCGCTTCATAGTGAAAAATATCATCGGCATAGCGCTCAAGCAGCTTGATGTAAGGTTTGGCATCAGGGTTATCCAGTGCCCCCGCTATTACACTTATGCCAGTAGCCCCCTTGTTATCTAAGTGCTTGGCAAAGTCATACACCAGTGCCTTTGAGCGCACCTCGTTACGCTTTGGAGCGGAAAGCCCGGCTCTAAAGTCCATGACTTCAATTACATTGAGTCGCCCGTTCATTAGCGCAAAGTCGGCGGTCATATCTAAACTGTCGTCCAGTGGGTACTTATGCACCACCATGTGTTTGTCAATATCTTGTTTGCGCTTACCCAGCCAACCGTAGTAATCAAAGGTAAGCTTAATGTCGGAGATCAGCTTGGTTTGATCAACGGTGCGATTGGCGGACTTCTTCTTGGCAGGCTCCACAATAGACTGCATCATCATTTCCACTTTGCGCTCATACTCTGCTTCACTTTGGTAGGTAATGCGTCCATCTGGGTCAGACAATTCAATGTAGGGAAACAGGTTGGAGATTAAAGCGTGTTGCATATCGATGCTCTCAAACATCTCAAGCGTTGTGACCATGTCTGGAATGCGGTCTTTGAGTTTTTTAAGAACGTGTAGACTGATGTTGCCATCGAGCGCCTTGGCTTTGCGCAAGTTGTTGGTGATACGCACATCAATATCATGCAATGAGCGCCAAAAAATTAAACCGATGTTGACGTTTTCGCCGCGGTTTTTATAAGGCTGAATCTTGATAATCGCAAAGGGTGCGTGCATGGCGTTATAACCGTTTTTGTTTGTCCGATAGATAAGCGATTATACAGTCTAGGCCTGCTTGTTGCATCCAGTAAAATGGTGCGGAGGTCAATATTTTATTTAAATCACTCGTTTGTATTTTTTTGATTTTATTGGTGATTTCTGTTGCGTCAATACGCATTCTGGATGACCTGGAAAGCCACGCAATCAGTGTTTTAAGTGCTTGGGTTTGGTCGGTTTTTGATTGGTCTATTTTCGCGTTGCAGGCGGATTTTGTGAACTGCGACAAGGCAAAATCAAACGCCAGTAGATTAGGCGTGTTGTCCCTGAAAATGAGGTTGCCAGCATGTCGGTCTGGGTTTTCGATAAACTCATCCAGCGCAATGATATTGGCAATGGCTTGCAGTCGAGGCTTGATTTCAGCCAATGCGTCCATTTGATCTTCGTCACGAGTAAAGACTTTTCCGTTCTCCCATTTTGAGCAAAACACCGGCTGATTGTTTTCATCATGGCCAATCGTGAAATCGGGTGTGGCAATGCCAAGGATTCTGCAAAGTGAGTAACCTACCCACTCGGTCAAGGGAATCCAGTTACCGTCTTCCACACGTTTAACGGCATACTGATTGCCTGCGTTGTCATAACCCACCTTTTTTAAGTGGGCGGTAGGTTGTGTTGGCTCGTAATCCTCGATTCTTAGGTCAAATATGGACTGCTGCATTATTTCAATCGGTCCTTGTATTTCTCTGCAATGACTTTGACAAGCTTCTTGTCTGCCTCCTCCAGGATGCCTTTTTGCTTGGCCTTTTG
>JACXUY010000140.1 GCA_014763665.1 Gammaproteobacteria bacterium | reverse complement strand
GAAATGTGTTTAAAATTGCCGATTTTCCAGCCTATCCGAACACGGGTAATCCTGTTAAAGATGCTGAAATGTTTGCAGGGCAATTTCGTCAGGTCACAGTATTACGATCCGATCCTGTTTATTATACGGATCATGCAGCTGGTGTTTCTCAGCCCAGTTTTTTGACTCGTGATAAGAGGCGTTAAGCGATGCCAAGTTGGAATGATGTTCTGGATGAGTTGAGCTTTGATGGCGTTCGCCGTAAATATTTAAGAAAATTGCATGAGCATACAGGACGAAATGTGATTGCCTATTATTCAGGTTGGTTGCAAAAGCCAAACTCTGATAAAGCGTCTATTTACGATGGTGATAAAAATGGTTTTATGAATGCGGTTTATGGCTTAGATCGCACTCTTGGTTTGGATTTAATTCTTCATACGCCTGGCGGAGATGTGGCGGCGACCGAATCTATCGTGCATTATCTGCGTGAAATGTTTGGTGAAGATATGCGTGTAATTGTTCCTCAAATTGCGATGTCAGCGGGTACGATGATCGCTTGTTCGGCTAAATCGATTGTATTGGGTAAGCATTCAAATCTTGGTCCTATTGATCCACATATTGGTGGTTTACCCACGTTTGGGGTGATTAATGAGTTTGAACGGGCTATTAGGGAAGTAAAAGAAGATCCCGATAAACTTCAAATTTGGCAGTTGATTATTGGAAAATACCACCCAACGTTTTTGGGTGCTTGTCAAAATGCTATTGATTTGTCCACTCAAATGGTAACAGATTGGTTACAGACTGGGATGTTCGCACACAATCCAGAGGCATGTGAAATAGCTGAAAGAGTCGTTAAGGCTTTAAACAATCATGATGATACGAAATCTCATGCGCGACATATCCATATGGATGAGGCTAAAGAAATGGGATTGGTCGTAGAAGAACAAACTTGCTAATAGCGAGCTATTGGCTGCGTTTTCCGCCTCAACCAGCCAATTTTTTCCTCATTTTTATTTCGCGCCCCACTCGTGCAAAGCTCTCTTAAATGTATGACTTAATAAAAGTAATGGCGGCGGCATGGTTGATGCCGCTGCCTTTTTTGTTATTGCTGACCGGATTGGGTTGGGTGTTGTTTTGGCTAGGCAGGCGGCGTTTGGGTTTGGCGGGTGTGTTAGTAGGCCTGGTGGGTTTGGCTTTGGTGAGTTGGGCGCCGGTGGCGGATCGGTTGTTGTCGCCATTTGAGTCGCAGTATCCAGCATTAACAGATCAAGCGGTTGTTGCTGATTTGGATTATTTGGTGGTGTTGGGTGGTGGCTGGGATAGCCTTGCGCAGGAACGCCCGGCGGGCACACGTTTAAGCGAGAGTTCGACTGCGCGTTTGATTGAGGGGATGCGGTTAGTCGAGTTGGCGCGCGTTGTGGGAAATCTGGATGCTAAGTTAGTGGTGTCGGGGGCAAGCCGTTTGGATGAGTCGCCGGTGGCTTGGGGTTATCGGGATGCGGCGCTGGGTTTGGGTTTAAAACCTGAGCAGTTGGTGGTGTTGGATACGCCCACTGATACTGGAGCCGAAGCGCGGGCGTTTGCGGCTTGGTTGCGTGCGCAGGGTGTGGAGGATTTGGCGGGGGTGCGCTTTGCGTTGGTGACGTCGGCCTCGCATTTGCCAAGGGCGATGCGGCATTTTGAGCAGGTGGGGTTGCATCCGGTGGCCGCGCCCACACACTTTATGGCGTTTACGGATAATCCCGCCCATTTGAGTTATTGGGTGCCATCGGCTTCGCATTTGCGTAAAACCGAACGCGCGTGGTATGAGTTTTTAGCAGGCCTGGTGGTTAAGGCTGAGCATTAGTTTGATGAATTTGAATTGAGTAGGTGGGGTTTTTAGGATGTTAAATACAAAGTTTTCGCCGTGGCCGTCGTTTACGCAGGAAGAAGCGGATGCGGTGCGTGATGTGGTGTTGTCGAATCGGGTGAATTATTGGACCGGGCAGGAGTGCCGTGCCTTTGAGAAGGAGTTTGCCGCTTGGTGTGGCACAGAGTATGCCGTGGCGCTGGCGAATGGTACCTTGGCACTGGATGTGGCGTTGCTGGCTATTGGCATTGGCGCGGGTGATGAGGTGGTTGTGACTTCGCGCACCTTTCTGGCGTCGGTGTCGAGTATTGTGAATGCGGGTGCGACGCCGGTGTTTGCGGATGTGTCGCGCGATTCACAAAATATTACGCCGGAATCGGTGCGCTCAGTTTTAACGCCAAAAACCAAGGCGATAATGTGTGTGCATTTGGCGGGTTGGCCGTGTGATATGGATGGCATGATGGCGCTGGCAGATGAGTTGGGTTTGTTTGTAATTGAGGATTGTGCGCAGGCGCATGGTGCGAAGTATAAGGGTAAGATGGTCGGTTCTATTGGCCATGTCGGGGCGTGGAGTTTTTGCCAAGATAAGATTATGACCACCGGCGGCGAAGGCGGGATGGTGACAACCAATGACCGTGAGTTGTGGTCGAAAATGTGGTCGTTTAAGGATCATGGCAAGTCGTGGGAGGCGGTGTATGAGCGTGAGCATCCGCCGGGGTTTCGGTGGTTGCATGATTCGTTTGGCACCAATTGGCGGATGATGGAAATGCAGGCGGTGATTGGGCGCATTCAGTTACAGCGCATGGCGGATTGGACTGCGAAGCGGGTGGCGAATGCAGAGCGGATTTGGGATGTGTGTCGTGCGCAACCAGGCCTGCGTGTGCCGGATTTTTATTGTCAAGGTTGTGATGGGTCGTGTTCGGGTAACCAGGCCTGCGTGCATGCGGCTTATAAGTGTTATGTGTTTGTCGAGCCAGAGCGTTTAGCGACTGGCTGGGATCGTGATCGGATTATGGCGGAAATCAATGCGCTGGGTGTGCCGTGTTTTTCCGGTTCGTGTTCAGAGGTGTATTTGGAAAAGGCTTTTGATAACACGGGTTTTAGACCCGCTGAACGCTTGCCTATGGCGAAAGAGTTGGGTGAAACATCATTGATGTTTTTGGTGCATCCTACGCTGACAGAAGCAGAAATTGATTTAACCTGCCATGCGATTAAGCAGGTGATGGCAAATGCCGGGTCATTGTGAGATGGATCGCCACGCTGCGCTCACGATGACGGGCAGTTGGCAAGGGCGTTGTAACAAAAGGATTAAGCAATGGGAACCTCGAATAACTCCCGCATTCACCCCATCCCAGTAAAATAACGCCACCAAAACAACCCACCAGGACTTGTTGTGAAAACCCAACGCACCGCCCTCAAAACC
>JACXUY010000139.1 GCA_014763665.1 Gammaproteobacteria bacterium | reverse complement strand
GTTATAGCCTTCCCATGCGACAACATATCCGCCATCAGGCAAAGCGGTAATCTGAGGATCGAAGTCGTAACCACCTTGACCGTCAAGTTGAATTTCTGAACCGACCGCAGTCCCGCTACTGTCAAACTTTTGCACAAAAATGTCAGAAGTGCTGCCGTTATAGCCTTCCCATGCGACAACAAATCCGCCATCAGCCAAAGTGGTAATCTGAGGATACCTGTCTTCACCACCTTGACCGTCAAGTTGAATTTCTGGATTTATAATCATTGTTGATGTTGGAGCTGTTGTATCAGCGGCAGGCGCAGCATCTGACGAACCGTTGTTTGCCGCTACTGCCACACCTCCACCGATAACGGCCAAGCCACCTAGCACATAAGAGGCTGTTGAGCCTAAAAAACCGCTTCCTGCTGTTGCAGAAGCAACCGTGGCAGCTTCGGCAGTCGCAGCAGGTGTTAATGTCAATCCGCCATCCGCAACGCTGTAGGTCATCATGCTTCCGCTTTGCGAGACTCCGCTCAGTTCTACGACATTGCCTTCTGCATAATAATCTTCCAACACAACAGAAGCCTTATCGGAACCCTCTTCAAAAATCTGCAAATCTTTCTTTACTTTTTTGGTCATCAGCTTATTAGGTGATTTTCCAGTTGTTTGGTCTATAACAACAAGACTATCTCCGTTTTTAACCGCAACTTTTAATGTTTGTGCTTCTGCGCTTGCAGCTACTTTTTTACCATTGATCATTAAGCTAAGCATTTTTGGTTTCTCTCAAGGGGTTATCGGTACGCTACTGATTGGATGAGTTATCAAGATCTACTGCATCTCATTGCTAGATACACAGCAGAGATGAATTCCTGCAATCACACCAAGAGGCAATCGTAGCATGAACATTCACCCTAATGCTAGCAATACCCCAAAAATCAGAGAGGAAAGGCAAGCTGACAACGGCAAAGAGTTCACCGACCGCTATACAGCCAAAGACGAAAGAGAGCCAACGGGCCACAGACTAACGGCATGGTAGTGCGATTTAATGGTCGAATGAGCCAGCTGTTGGCGCAAACACCATTTAGATCATCACAACACTGAAGAAACAAGCTAGAAACGTATCTCATGCTGTATAATAACCACATCCTACAAAATAACCTTGGGCATGTTTTACCCATAACCCAGCTTCGGCACTGGGAACAGACCAATCCTGAGTTATGGGTGACAAAAGCCAGTCATCAGTCGCATCCCGACACTTAGGTAACAGCGTCACTTTTGTTTGGTTTGGGTAAACATGAGCTGTCAATCAACCTTCATTCCAACTTGACTGCTGCTGGCGCAAGCATGGTTTCAATGGGTAATGCTTTATTGCTTGCCTTTATGGGCATTGCGATTCCTTGGCTGGGAATTAAGTGGTCTCTGGGGGGGATCGTTCCATCATTGTTAGTGAAATGATGGAGTTATTGCTGAAGTGGGGAATAGCCGCTTGGCTATTAAGAGATTACGCAAGCTGGGGTGGATGGATATCGAGTGGATTTGATACAGTAATTGCAACATTTGGTGGCGCTATGACCTCTTCAGGTGCCGTGCAAACACTAATTAGCGTTGCCATGAACACGCTTTCAGGGATTTGGGAAATTATAGGGGAGAGTGCTAAGACGATTGATTGGTATGGTGGCGGTCTAGGCACATTCATCGCTTTTGTGGTCTTGATGACTGGTGTTGCCGTAGTCGTTATTCGCAGTTTAATTGTAGCAGCTCTTTACGTTTTGGCTGCAAGTGTGTTTTTCGATGTTTAGTGGATGTTGGGACCGTTATTCATCCCATTCATCCTTGGATGGATTTTCTCACCTATGTTCCAAGGATGGGTAAATATGGTGGTGATGGCAGGCATATATAAGGTGATTGCAGTGGGAATGATAATCGCCATAGGAGATATCTTGGGGGCATCAGGATTGAACAATAAGAACTCAATCGATAGAGCTCAAGCAACATTTTTCTCTGGAACGATGGAGGAGCCGTCAATTAATCTCTTAGCTGTCCTGGTTGCTATTTTCTTCGCTCTGGTAATCGAGTATATGGCAAAACAAATTCCTGCGATAGCTTCTGGGTTAGTAGGTGTTCGTGGGGTCGATGTTGGCGCCGTGAGTGCAGGCGGCGCCATGATGAGTAGGACGGCGCAAGGGGCACGCAGTATTCAAGGTATGCGCAATAAACTTGGTCAATATTTGCAACATCATATGGTACAAGGGGCCTGATAACAGGCCTTTTTTGTTTAAGCGGTTCAAGTTTGTCTTATCGGAAAGCCAAGCCGTGTTTGAAACCGAATTTACGCAGGATTTTAACCATTGGACAAA
>JACXUY010000138.1 GCA_014763665.1 Gammaproteobacteria bacterium | reverse complement strand
CTTGTGAGGCGGGCGTATTGCTCTCTGAGATTATTGAGGTGTTTTTGCCGCGCGGTTGGTTTTTGGCGGTCACATCCGGTACCAAACTGATTACGGTGGGCGGGGCAGTAGCTTCCGATGTGCATGGTAAAAACCATCATATTCAAGGCTGTTTTAGTGAATGTGTCGAATCGTTTGAATTGCTTTTGCCTAATCACCAAACCAAAACCTGTTCGCGCAGCGAAAACCCCGATTTGTTTCACGCCACCTTTGGCGGCATGGGGTTAACCGGCATCATTACCCAGGTGTCGTTTTATTTAAAGCGGCTATCCTCACAATGGATAGAACAAATCACGATAAAAACCGCGAATTTAAAACAGACCTTTGAAGCCTTTGAGCAATACCAAGATTCGCCTTATTCAGTGGCGTGGATTGATTGTTTAGCCAAAGGTGATAGCTTAGGGCGCAGTTTATTAATGGTCGGGGATTTTGCCGATGATGGTGATTTGAGCTATCAGCCTAAAAACAATCTGACCATACCGCTCGACTTTCCGACCTTCGCACTAAATAGCTTGAGCGTGAAGGCCTTTAATGCGCTCTATTATGGCAAAGCCGCCAAAGGCGAGTCACAACAACGGGTTGGGATTGATAGTTTTTTTTATCCGCTGGATGCGATCAGTCATTGGAACCGCATTTACGGCAAAAACGGCTTTGTGCAGTTTCAGTTTATTTTGCCGAAAGCGGTGAGTTTTGATGGTCTTGAAGCGATTTTAAAACGCATTTCGCAGTCGGGTATGGGCAGTTTTTTAGCGGTATTAAAGCTCTATGGTGCGGAAAACCAAAACTGGTTGTCGTTTCCGATGGAAGGTTACAGTTTGGCGCTGGATTTTAAAATGCAACCAGGCCTGGTGGAATTTATACGCGAGCTGACCGACCAGGTGGTTGAATTGGGTGGCCGAGTGTATTTAGCCAAAGATGCGCTATTGACGCGCGAGCAGTTTGAGCAAAGTTATTCAAAAGTCGAACAATTTAGAACACTGAGAAAAGACATGGGGCTGGATGCCCATTTTCAATCACTTTTATCGCAAAGGTTAGGATTATGACAGAGTCACCTTGGTTATTGGTGTTGGGCGCAAACAGCGATATGGCGATCGCCACCGCCAAACGCTATGCACAAGCCGGCTATAACCTCTATTTAGCGTCACGCAACCTGGAAGAGTGTCAGAAAAACGCCACGGATATTGGTTTGCGTTATCAAGTTGAAACTCAGGCTTTAAAGTTTGATGCCCAGGATTTTGAAAGCCATGCCGAATTTTATGCAGGCCTGGTGGTGAAGCCGCAAGGTGTGGTGCTGGCATTTGGCTTTATGGCGGACCAGCAAGCGGCGCAGAAAGAGTTTGCGTTAGCGAAAGCGATGATTGATACCAATTACGCCGGCGCGGTAAGTATATTGGAAATCATCGCCTCTGACTTTGAGCAACGTCACTCCGGCTTTATTGTCGGCATCAGTTCGGTCGCGGGCGACCGTGGGCGTATGAGTAATTATATTTACGGTTCCACTAAGGCCGCATTCAGTGCTTACTTAGCCGGGTTGCGTCATCGTTTGATTAAATCAAACGTAACGGTCTTAACCGTTAAGCCGGGGTTTGTTGCCACCAAAATGACTGCGGACTTAGATTTACCGGCTAAGCTGACGGCACAGCCTGAGCAAGTTGCAAATGCGATTTTTAAAGCGGTCGAAAACAAAAAATCGACGATTTATGTCAAACCGATTTGGCGTTTGATTATGCTGATTATTGTGCATTTGCCCAATTTTGTGTTTCACAAAACTAAGATGTAGGGCTGGCTGAGTATGGCAAATGCGCTGGCATTGTTTGATTTTGACGGTACGCTCACCGCCAAGGACAGCTTGGGCGATTTTATTCTGTTTGCGTTTGGCAAACCCAAAACAGTGATTGGTGGCGTTTTATTGTCGCCAACGCTTGCCGGTTATGCACTAGGTCTAATGGACAATAGCAAAGCCAAACAACAGGTGCTGAAGTATTTTTTTGGCGGGATGTCGGTCGAGAAAATGAACGAGTTGGGACAGCGTTATGCAAAAGAGCGCTTACCAAAGATTTTGCGCCTTGCCGGTTTAGAAAAGCTCAAATGGCATCAACAGCAAGGCCATCAAATCGTCATTGTATCCGCATCGACCAAGTATTGGCTAAAACCTTGGGTGGACAGTATGGGCTTTGATTTACTCGCCACGCAATTAGAGGTCAAAGAGCATAAATTGACCGGTTGTTATGCAGGTGAAAACTGCCACGGTGAAGAAAAAGTGCGCCGTATTCAAGCAGCGTATGATTTAACCCAATATGATGAAATCTATGCCTACGGTGATACATCCGGTGATAAGCCAATG
>JACXUY010000055.1 GCA_014763665.1 Gammaproteobacteria bacterium | reverse complement strand
CTGAACAAGTCGCCCGTTGGGACAGTAAAATCACCCCCGAAGAACGCGAGGCGATTGAAGCGTTTTTAGCCTTGCCGCCCGACAAGCGCAAGCTGTTCGGGCAGTTAATGAAGGCGTGTGGGAAGGGGTAACACTAACGGTTAGTGTCTATCTCGTCTAGCTTATCTAAGATGGCTAGTGCTTGTTGCGTCTCGCTCCAACCGGCTTATCAGGTAGTCGAATACGAATGGTCGACAAAGGTACACAAGAACACATCAAAATCTCGCCTCTCTCTAAGGGAAAAGTCACTTCTTTCGTGTAACCCACCTCACCCGACTCTAAATAAGCAACACAAGCGCCACAATTACCGCTGCGACAACTCGACCTAACTGGCGCATCAGCTTTATCCAAAGCGTCTAATAGCGAACGCTCACCCTGCCAATGCTGGTCGGGATGACCTTGTAGTTGCACCAATGCGGGTGCTAACGCCTGCAATTCTTGCACGGATAAGCAGTTAGACGGACGTCGTTTCCACAACCAATCCCACATACAGACTCCTTAAATGCACGCTTTGCACATTGCATCCTTAACTTTAATGGGTTTTTCGATTAAAATGATCTTATGAGTTTTAATCTACGACACCCACCACGCCATGTCCACGCCTCATAGTTTACACCAAACCGTCCAATCGGTGCTGGAGCATTATTTTGCGACACTAGACGGTGAAATTCCCAGCAACTTGCATGCGATTATGACGCAGGAAATGGAGCGGGGACTGTTGGATTTTGTCATGCGCCGCACAGGACACAACCAAAGTATGTCGGCGCGTTGGTTAGGTATTAATCGCAACACGCTAAATAAAAAACTGAAACAATACGGCTTAACAGAATCTGAATAATGCATAGCATTTTCATTTTTTTTCAAGTCACCGCTTTTTGAATCCTCTTCACCTGGAGAAGCCCCTAATGCTTAAACCCGTTCGTCGCGCCCTACTGAGTGTATCTGACAAAACTGGCCTTATTGATTTTGCTCGCAACCTTAATACGCTCGGGGTCGAACTCCTATCGACGGGCGGCACTTACAAAGCCATTCAAGAAGCGGGTATTCCAGTGACCGAAGTCTCTAGCTACACGGGCTTTCCTGAAATGATGGATGGTCGTGTTAAAACCCTGCACCCTAAAGTGCATGGTGGCCTACTGGGTCGTCGCGGAACGGATGATGCCGTCATGGCCGAACATGGCATTAAACCAATCGACTTACTGGTCGTGAATTTATACCCGTTTGAAGCCACCATTGCTAAAGCCGATTGTAGCTTGGAAGATGCTATTGAAAATATTGATATTGGTGGCCCAACTATGTTGCGTGCCGCAGCGAAAAATCATGCTGATGTAGCCGTGATTACCGACATCGCTGATTATGGTCGCGTGTTAGAAGAACTGCAAGCCAATCAAGGTCAACTCTCGCATGCGACGCGTTTTGACTTAGCCATTAAAACCTACGAAACTACTGCCCGTTACGATGGCGCCATTGCCAACTACTTTGGTTCACGTTTGGGTGAAGGCAGCTTCGAACAACCGCTCGACTTCCCGCGCACCTTTAATACGCAATTGGTGAAAGCACAAGAATTGCGTTATGGTGAAAACCCACACCAAAAAGCAGCTTTTTATGTTGAACGCAACGCCAAAGAAGCCAGCATCGCTACCGCACGTCAGCTGCAGGGTAAAGACTTGTCTTATAACAATATTGCCGACACCGATGCGGCACTAGAATGCGTTAAATCTTTTGTCAAACCGGCTTGTGTCATCGTTAAACATGCCAATCCTTGCGGTGTTTCCGTTAGCGAAGAAGGCATCGGCAAAGCCTATGATCTGGCTTATGCGACCGATCCCGAATCGGCATTTGGCGGCATTATTGCCTTTAATCGTCCCTTAGATGCGACTACCATGCAAGCGATTATCAGTCGTCAGTTTGTCGAAGTGATTATTGCACCTAGCGTTAGTGAAGAAGCTTTGGCGATTTCAGCCAGCAAGCCGAATGTACGCGTCATGGCTTGCGGCCAGTTCCCAGAACATAGCGCCAGCTTTCTTGACTACAAACGTGTGAATGGCGGCTTATTGGTGCAATCGGCGGATATGGGCATGATTGCTAGCCAAGATGTGAAAATTGTCACGCAACGCGTGCCGACAGAAGCTGAAATGCATGACCTCATTTTTGCTTGGAAAGTGGCGAAATATGTGAAATCCAACGCCATTGTTTATGCCAAAAACCGTCAAACCATCGGTGTCGGCGCCGGTCAAATGAGCCGAGTCAACTCGGCACGTATTGCTGCCATTAAAGCAGAACACGCTGGTTTAGCAGTGAAAGGGGCTGTCATGGCTTCGGATGCTTTCTTCCCATTCCGTGATGGTATCGATAATGCCGCATCGGTCGGTATTAGTTGTATTATTCAGCCTGGCGGCTCAATGCGCGACCAAGAAGTGATTGATGCCGCTAATGAACATGGCATGGCCATGGTCTTTACTGGTATGCGTCATTTCCGTCATTAATTTTCGACAGGAGTCTTGAGTGGGGCGTGAGAATGCACTTCCAACGCTCCACTACTCACTCCTTAAAAGGAAACAGATATGTTAAGAAAGTTCGCCTTACTCTTCTTTTTCCTATTCTCTCTAACCGCTTGCGCCAAGGAGAAACCCACCGTGAATGACAATCGACAACTAATCGTTTTTACCGCACCAGACTGTGGTTTTTGTGCCCAATTCAAACGCGACATCATGACCGACTGGCGCGCAGAATTGCCCATTCGTGAAGTGGTTTCTGCCCAAGCTCCCACTGGACTAGCGCTAGAAAAGCCCTTGTTTGCCACACCCACTATTGTCTTATTTCAAGACAATAAAGAAGTGTCGCGTTACACCGGTTATGAAGGCGACAAACGGCGCTTTTGGCAATGGCTCGGCTTTCAACTGCTAACACCCGAACAACAACGCATTGCGTTCGAGCAAGGCACGGAGCGTCCCTTCACGGGCTCACACCTAGACGAAAAGCGCCCTGGTACCTTTGTTGATCCCATTACCGGCGCACCCATTTTCCGCACCGATACCAAGTTCAACAGCGGTACTGGCTGGCCCAGCTTCTTTAATCCGATTGAAGGCTCAATTACCTATCATGAAGATAACAGCCATGGCATGAAACGGGTTGAAGTGCGCAGCGCCAGTTCGGGCATCCATTTAGGTCACGTCTTCGATGATGGCCCACCCCCAACAGGCAAGCGCTATTGTATTAATGGCAAGGTACTAAAATTTATACCCGATTAATCGACCAATTTGGAAACCATCTAGATGAATATCCTCGTTATCGGTAATGGCGGCCGTGAGCACGCCCTCGCTTGGAAGCTCGCTCAGTCGGCTCGTGTTAACCGAGTTTTTGTTGCACCGGGCAATCCCGGTTCGGCACAAGAAGCCAAATGTGAAAACGTGGCTATTAGCGCAACCGATGTGCCTGCACTCGTCGCTTTTGCTCAAGCCAATAACATTGCCCTAACGGTTGTAGGGCCTGAAGCACCACTCGCGGCTGGCGTGGTCGATGCTTTTCGGGCCGCTGGCTTAGCCATTTTTGGCCCGACCAAAACGGCGGCACAGCTAGAAAGCTCTAAAGCCTTTGCCAAAGACTTTATGGCACGTCACGCCATTCCAACTGCTTTCTACCAAGTCTTCACCGGTGAACAGCAAGCGGAAGCCCTAGCTTACGTGCGTGAACAAGGCGCTCCCATTGTGCTCAAAGCCGACGGCTTAGCAGCGGGTAAAGGTGTTATTGTGGCCATGACGCTAGCTGAAGCAGAAGCGGCTGTAGGTGATATTTTAGGTGGCAAGTTTGGTTCTGCTGGTGCACGTTTAGTGGTAGAAGAATTCTTAACGGGTGAAGAAGCCAGTTTTATTGTCATGTGTGATGGCAAAAACGCCTTAGCCATGGCCAGTAGCCAAGATCATAAAGCTCGTGACGATGGCGATAAAGGCCCAAACACAGGTGGTATGGGTGCTTATTCACCTGCTCCTGTGGTCACTGACAGTGTGGCAGAACGCATCATGACGCGCATTATTCGCCCTGTACTCGATGGCATGGCAGCGGAAGGCACACCTTACACCGGTTTCCTATATGCCGGTTGTATGATCGACCCTGAAGGCAATCCCAAAACACTCGAATTCAACTGCCGTTTTGGTGACCCTGAAACGCAACCCATTATGATGCGCTTGCAATCCGATTTAGTTGAGCTAATCGAAGCAGCCCTCGCTGGCAAACTCGACACCACCACAGCTGACTGGGATAGCCGCGCTGCCTTGGGTGTGGTCATGGCGGCGGCCAACTATCCCGACGAACCGCGCAAAGGTGATGTTATTAACGGCATTGCAGCCGCAGAAGCCACGGGGGCTAAAGTCTTCCAAGCGGGCACCAGCCAAAAAGGCGAGCAAATTGTTACCAGTGGCGGGCGCGTGTTGTGTGTGACAGCGCTCGGTGATTCGGTCTCATCTGCACAACAAGCGGCTTACAATGCATTGAACAAAGTCACTTTCGAGGGTGCCTTCTACCGCAGCGACATTGGTTATCGTGCGATTGCGCGTGAAACACAATCGTCACTAACTTCTGAGTAAAACTTAATTTGGATTATGAAAAACGATTCCCAAAATCGCTATACTAAACACCTTAACCTAAGGAGTTATTTGTATGATCGTCGATAATCACCCATCACTATCGAATGAGTTTCCAGCGTTTAAGGATGCCATCCATAGGCTAAAAATGAGCAATCCCCATTTTGCTAAGCAGTTTGAAGCCTACAACGCGCTTGATCGAGATATTCTACGCTTGGAAGAAGGCGTCGAAAATGCAGGCGATGCTGACTTAGAGCAGTTGAAAAAGCAACGCCTAGCACTGAAAGATGAACTCTACGCTATGCTCACAGCCGCCTAATCCTTCGGTTGGTCGTATCATGACCCAAGCTTAGGCTTGGGTTTTTTGTCTCATATCCCTTCACCATGACGTAAGCCAACACATGCATGCATCGGCTTGAAACCAACCTATAATCGACATAAAAAAACCCGCCAACAAAGTGGCGGGTTTTTCTCTCTTCGATAACGAATTAACGCTTCGAGTATTGTGGACGACGACGTGCACCGTGCAAACCGACCTTTTTACGTTCGACTTCACGCGCATCACGCGTTAACAAGCCTTTAGCACGTAACAAAGAACGATTTTCTTCATTGAACGCCACTAACGCACGCGCTAAACCGTGACGGATAGCACCGGCTTGGCCAGTTGTACCACCGCCCACAACGTTGACAATCACATCGAAACGATCTGCCGCAGCAGTCACTTCTAATGGTTGACGAACAATCATGTGGTCAGTTTCACGTGGAAAATGTTGTTCTAATGAACGACCGTTGATCACAATTTTGCCAGAGCCCTGACGCAAGAATACGCGTGCAGTTGAGCTCTTACGACGACCCGTACCTAAGTACTGTTCAATAGCCATAATCTTCAACTCCTTACAGATCTAGCGCGATAGGCTGCTGTGCAGCATGTGGATGTGAGCTACCCGCAAACACTTTCAATTTACGGTACATATCACGACCTAACGGACCTTTTGGCAACATACCTTTCACCGCGATTTCAAGCACACGCTCAGGCGAACGCTCGATCATTTTTTCAAATGACGCAGATTTCATGTTACCAACATAGCCAGTAACACGGTAGTACATTTTGTCAGTACGTTTAGCGCCAGTAACACCGATTTTTTCAGCGTTAATGACAATAATATAATCACCACAGTCAACGTGAGGGGTGTAAATAGGCTTGTGCTTACCGCGTAAACGACTTGCAATTTCCGCAGCCAAACGACCTAGAGTTTTACCTTCAGCATCAACCACATACCAATCGCGTTTAACTTCGAGTGGCTTGGCAACAAAAGTTTTCATTCAATTTTTCCTTTCAAAAAGCGTTTCCGCTTTACATAAAATTCGGGGTTTTAGGGAAAAGGATTCGAAATTATATCCGAAAACCAGTTCCCTAACAAGCGTTTAGGCTATCTTATTTTCATAAGCAGTAAACCACTAAAACCCAAAAGGGTTAGGGGTCTGGGGGAAGGGTTAGCATAGAATACATGTTCCCAGTGTTACACACCCTTCCAACAACCAATAAATAACTAGCAAGTCTGAATATAATTCAGACTTTGGCCAGCCGAGCTGCTTGGCGCTTACCGCGATAAAACTCATAAATGTAGTAAATGAGCGGAATCACCACCAATGTTAAGGCTGTCGAGGCGAAAGTACCGAAAATAAGCGACACAGCCAAACCACCAAACACAGGATCGGTGATCATGATGGCAGAGCCCAAAATAATCGCCAACGCGGTTAATAGAATCGGACGGAAACGCACTTTACCCGCTTCAATAACCGATGTTTTCAGATCCTTGCCTTGCGCACGATACTCCAGAATAAAATCAATTAAGAGTAACGAGTTACGCACAACAATACCTGCTAACGCAATCACGCCAATCATCGAAGTTGCGGTAAAAGCCTGATCGGTTAACCAGTGACCTGGGAAAATACCAATCATCGTTAAGGGAATGGCACCCATGACAATCACTGGCAACATGAATGATTTGTAATAGCCTACCAAAATCAGGTAAATAAAGACCAAAGCCACAATAAAGGCACTACCCATATCACGGAACACATCTAGGGTTAGACGCATTTCACCGCCCCATAGAATGGTGTTTTCCGTCACATCCTTAGCTTCGGCCTCGACAAAGTTCAGGTTGGCCGTTTGGAAAGTCAGTCCCGATTGATCTAGTGGTACATTGTCAAACCACTTATCGGCCGACAAAACGGCGTAAACCGGACTAGATGTGAGCAGTTCACCGCCAACAAACACCACTGGGTGCTGATCTTTGGTGTAAATAGGCTTAGCCGTGGTCACGTGACGAATCCTAGCCAAAGCCGACAAAGGTACGGCATCCCCCATCATGCTGGTGACACGTAGCGACAGCAACTGTTCCGCTACCGTACGATCACCACGCGGTAAACGTACCAAAATATCAATCGGCTCACGTGCATCATCTTGGTGTAACGTACCAATACTGAAACCCGAGACATAATCGCGCAACATTTTCGCTACCTTAGCAGGTACCACACCCATCAAGTTAGCACGCTCACGATCAATCGTAATTTCATAGGTATCACTATTAGCCATAACTGAATTGTCGATATTAATCATGCCGTAAACATCGTGCATTTTATCGGTAATTTCTTCCGCTGCCACACGCAACTTGTCATAATCTGGACCATAAAGCTCTGCCATGATTTGTGCTTGTACAGGCGGTCCTGGTGGCGTTTCATAGAGCTTAATCTTAGCACGTGGGAATTGAGTCCTCACATTAGCCAACTGCTCATTCAACTGTTGCGCAAGCTCATGCGACGACTCGGAACGATCATGTTTATTGACCAAATTGACGCGAATCTGGGCGAAGTTATCCCCTTCTCGGATCATATCGCCACGCACCAGCGCAGCAAAGTCAATCGGCGCTGCAATTCCAGCGAACAACTGATAATTAGCCACGGCTTTATTGCCTGCCAACTCACGCATGACCGCTTGTGACACCAAATCCGTCGCTTCCAGTGCTGTGCCGGCTGGCATATCAATTTGCAACAAGAAAGTGTTGGTATTGTCATTCGGCAACATCTTCAGCTCGACACCAAAGGCGCTTTGCGGGCCGTTCATACCCTCATCGCGCACAAACTGCCATGCTGGCATGACCATTGCCGCCATCAGCAGCACGACCACCACACCGAGGAACAGATTGCGATAGGTACGGCGATCAATCATCGGCGTGATGACTTTCTCGTAAATACGCTGTAACGGATCTTCTTTATGAGCAACCTCATCTTGCGACGAATGCGTCAACGCCATATGCGCCAGCGCTTTTTTCGTTAAGAAGATACGAGCCGCCCATGGCACCAACATGTAGGCAATCAACAAGGAAGCAATCATCGCCACTGGCACGTTAAACGGAATGGGAGCCATAAACGGACCCATCATGCCCGTAACAAAGGCCATCGGGATGAAGGCAATAATCACGGCCAAGGTCGCGATATTGGTCGGATTACCAATTTCGTTGGTGGCACGTACAAACAAGTTATCCAAGCCATCAGCAGGAATACCGTTGTGCATATGTCGGTGGATATTCTCAATAACAACAATCGCCGCATCTACCAACAAACCAAGCGATAGAATCAGCGCAAACAGGGTAATACGGTTAATAGTCTGACCAGCAATTAATCCCACCAACAACACCACAAATAGAATCAGTGGCACGGTGAGCGTCACAATACCGGCTTCAAGCCAACCCAAGAAAATCACCAAAATGACGACCACAGAAGCAATGGCAATGAGCAAATGCTCGACCAACACATTCACCGCATCATTGGCTTTTTCGCCATCATCGCGCGTGACGGTTACCGTGACATCATCCGGAATCATGCTACTTTTCAGCGTATCCAACTTGCTCAATACAGCTTGTGCCACATCCACCGCATTGGTGCCCGACTTTTTCGCAATCGCGATGGTCACAGCTGGCCAAGTTTCATCCGACACCTGACCGTGCTCGTCTGGACCAAAACCAATACGAGAATAACGATCAACCTCTTTCGCGCCCTCTTCAATCGTGGCCACATCTTTTAAGTAAATGGCCTTACCTTGATCAACGCCGATAATAATATCACCGACTTCGGCAGCATTACCTAAATAACCACTAACACGCAATGGAGCGCTTTGGTTATTGTTCACCACCTCACCAATCGGCAGAGAAGCATTGACGCCTTTCAGCATATCGCTCACTTGCGACAAGGTAATGCCCGTTAGTGCTAAACGCTGTGCATCCAACCACACATTGACAGTATGAGGCGCTCCACCCGTAACACTGGTGTAGGAAACGCCTGGCACATTACGGAGTTGCTCTAACACTTTCATGCCGACATCACGCAATTGCATCGCATCCAGTCGTTGGCTCGATAACGCCAAGGTCATAATCGGCACATCATCGACATTAATAGGTCGCACAAGCGGTTCTAGGGTATCTGGCGGAATCTTATCTCGGTTGTGCATCAACTGACTGTAGAGCTTGACCAAAGAGTCTTCTTGGTTCTCACCCACCTTGAACTGCACCGTCACCACACCCACATCGTTGGTGGCATAACCAAAAGTATGATCGACACCCGATAAAGAGTTCATTAAGGCCTCTAATGGCTTCACCACCATATTCGACACTTCAACTGGAGACGAACCTGGCTTAGGCACAATAATATTGGCCGCTGGCACAACAATTTGAGGATTGTATTCACGCGGAGTGAGCAGTAAAGCCATTACACCAGCCAAGGTAATGGCGAGCATAATCATGGCGGTGATTTTAGAATGAATAAAGGCTTTTGCGAGTTTTCCAGCGCTATTCATCGACGCTTCTTGATGGCCTGCCATTATTGACCTCCAACAATACGATCACCATTGAGCACCGTTTGACGACTTTCGCTCAACACGCGCTCGCCCGCCACCACACCAGCCTGAATTTCGACTTTATCCCCTTGCACCAAGCCAGTACGCACCATACGGAAACGGGCAATTTGATCCTCACCCACGACAAAGACGCCAGTAATGCCACCACGCACTACCACCGCACTGGCTGGTACCAATAGCGTGCTGCGCTCGCCACGTTGAAAAGCAACTCGGGCAAAGGCACCCGAATTCACGCCAGCAGGCGAACTGGTCAAGGACAATTTCACCGTATGTGTACGGGTAATTGGATTAGCGGAGCCAACTAAATTTGAAATGGTCGCTTGCAAAGGCTTATCATGGCCTTCAATAGTGACTGTCGCTTGATCACCTAGCGACAACAATCGGTACAGATCGGAAGACACTTCCACCTGTACACTCATCAACTGACGGTTTTCTAAAATCAACACCGGATTACCTGGTGCTGCCAAATCACCCGCAACCGCCAACTTCTGCACCACCACACCATCAAAAGGCGCTTTCACTTCTGCATAACGCATTTGACCCTTGGCTTGCTCCAAACCTGCTTCAGCTGCCGACAGGTTTTGCTGCGCTACCTCGTATTGTAGCTTCATTTTTTCGAACTGCTGACGTGTCACCGATTGTTGCTTATAAAGCGTAGAAAAACGCTCATAATCAGCTTTCGCATCCACCATGGCGGCACGCGCCTGTGCCACGCCCGATTGAGCTTGTCGTATCTGTCCTGTAATATCCGTCGGATCAATCGAAAACAACAGCTGCCCCTCTTTCACCGTTTGCCCAACCTGTACATTCAGGTTACGAATGTAGCCCATCAAGCGCGAGGCAATTTTCGCTTGCTGATCGGGTACTACGGAACCGGGAACCACTTCGGTCATCGCCACTGCTTGTTGCAACACCGGCGTTAACTTGCCTTCATTGCTGCGCTCTGCCACAGCTGCATCGACCATCGGGCTACTCAGACCTAAACTGGCTGCTAATAGGAAAGATAAGGGAATGCGTTTCATAAGATTATCCTAAGCTATGTTGTTATGTTTGGTTAAAACAGCGTTTCTTCTAATTCGCCCATCAACAAACGCACCAATGCGCTTTGTGTACTCACTTGGTGACGTGCCGAAATTAAATCAGCCTTTGCTTTTAGGAGCTGGGTTTCCGACACCAACACCTCGGTAATGGTTGCGACACCACCCTCATGGCGCTGACGCACCAAACGCTGTGCTTCATCGGCTTGTTCGACATTAATCGCTAACGACTGAGCCCTTTGTTTGGCTTCGGTCATTTTTTTATAAGCTTCAGAAACCTTAAAGCTTAATTCTTGTTCTTGTTGGCGCAGCTGAGCTGCTAACTCTGCCTGACTCGACCGTGCCATATCGACGCTGGCACGGGTGGCGCCAAAATCGGTAATGGTCCAATTCATCACACCCGCAATGGTGTAACTGCTGTGATTGAGCGCTACTGAAGTATCATTCCAATCTTGACGTGCCATCACACCCACCGTCGGTAAATAAGCAGACTTAGCCGCATCCACCGCCGCGCCAGAAGATTCGGTTTGCATACGCAAGGCACGTAACTGAGGGTTATTGGCTAAAGCGCGTTGCTTAGCACTGGTCACATCAACCGCAATATCCGCAATAGCCCGGCCCTGTGCTAACGTGAGAGGGGTATCCAACGCCATACCCATTAATACTTTGAGCTGTTCCAACGCAACCGCTT
>JACXUY010000137.1 GCA_014763665.1 Gammaproteobacteria bacterium | reverse complement strand
CAGTGTTACGACAATTTGTTGTCCGTAATCGGCACGATTTTCATTGAGCACTTCAGTGCGGATACGTTGGCCGATGCGCCAGTAGGTAAGCGTTAAAACACTATTGGCTTGGCTTGCTAACTCGTGCTTGGCGGTATCTACAATCGTTTTAATGTCTTGAAACAAGTCGGGTTTTGAGTGAATGGGCAGAGTCATTCGCTGGCAACCTCCGCTAATAAAGCCGCAATATCCGCTTCAACTTGCTTGAGTTCTTCATCTATCTGATGCAATTTGCGCGGTGGTTGATATTGGTAGAAGAAACGGTTGAAATTGATTTCATAGCCCACCAAACCAATCTGCTTGTCCTTTTCATCAATGAAAGTTTCATCAATATAAGCATCTGGGACGTGCGGTAAAACTTCTCGTGCAAAGTAATCCTGAACATCTTCTAAATATGGCACATTTTCGTAATCCGTCAAATCGCTATCGGGAACGATATTGCCTTTGGCATCGGTAACAGGCTCGCCGTCTGGGTCTTTATGTCCAAACGCATTAATTAAGGCGGTAATAAAGGTCTTATTGGCTTTAACCTTCATGGCTTTGGCATTATTGGATTTAACCGCTTCTTTAGCGAATTCTTCTGCCCAAATGTATTCTTTGGTTTGTCCGATAAACGGTTTAATTTCACCTAACCAGAAATCTTTATGCTCTGGCGACAGTTTTAACCATGCTCCTTCATCAGCAAGTTTTCCTAGTCCAGCTTCATCAACTACCAGCTTCATGCGTAGTGGGCGTAACACTTTGATACGTCGATAACCGAAAGTGCGGTAATCAAACATCTGAGAAAGCTCGCCAGTTTCAGCAGAAGCATAAATATCCAGAATTTGATGACGCTGTTCATCACTGACAATACGTCGTTTATTACCTTCGTTTTTAATTGGAGTCCAAAGGCCTGAAGCATTAATAAGTTGAACTTTGCCTTTACGCTTTTCGTCTTTCTTGTTGGAAATAATCCAAAGATAAGTGGCAATATTGGTTCTAAAGAAAATATCGGTAGGTAAGGCGACAATTGCTTCAATGAAATCGTTTTCCAACAGCCAACGGCGGATTTTCGATTCACCAGAGGTTGCGCCACCATTAAAAAGCGGAGAGCCAGATAGAACAATTGCACCACGACCACCACCATTTTCAGGAAGCTCCAACTTACTCACCAAGTTCATAATAAATAGCATGGAGCCATCATTCTTACGAGGTAGGCCAGCACCAAAACGTCCAAGCATTTTCTGTTCTTCATGCTCCTTCGCTACCGCCTTTAAGTCTTTACTCCAATCTTTACCGAATGGAGGGTTGGATAAGCAGTAGTGGAAGCGTTCACCTGCAAACTGGTCGTTAGATAAGGTACTACCTTGCTTGATGTTTTTAGAAAGGTCTCGCCCTGGATCGGATTCCAAACGACGAATCAACATACCGGCCACACAAACCGCATGTGTTTCAGGTTCTAATTCTTGACCGAACGGAACTAATGTAGGTGCTACTTTATAGCGGCTACCGAAGTCAGCCAAATGATTCATTGCATCGGTTAGAAACCCACCTGTACCGCAAGTTTGGTCATAAAGCGTTCTGATTAAGCCCGGACTAGATTCAAACAATTCATCATCTGGATCTAAAATTAGAGATGAGGCAAGCTGGACAATATCCCTTGGCGTCATGAAATCTTCAGCACCCTCGTTTACCTCAGCACCAAAACGTCGAATCAAGTGTTCGTAGATATTACTCATCACTCGGTCGGGAACAACATCTGGGTGAAGATCTATTTTTGCGAAGTTCGTGCAGATTTTATAAAGAAGGCCTGATTTTTCTAGGCGAATAACTGTATTGGCAAATTCAAACTCTTCAAAAATTGCTCTCGCATTGTCTGAAAACATGGAAATGTAATCATCAAGATTACGACGTGTTTTGGTGCTGCCAAGCGTTGCAAGAGAGTATTCAGAAGTGTTGTAGAAAGGATAACCAGAAGCTGAACGTAAGATTGGGTCTAACTCAAGTTCTTGGTCTTTAAAAGCATTGTATGAATCACGAACTGCATCACGAGTTGGCTCTAATGCACACTCCAATCTGCGAAGCAAAGTGAAAGGCAAAATAATCTTACCGAAATCGGTATGTTTAAAATCACCCCAAAGGTCTTCCGCATTTTTCCAAATAAAATCAGCTTGCGATGCAGCCGAACCTACAAATTCCGTCATTTTGAACTCCAACCAACTTTTGCACAAAACAATACGATAGACTTATGCAGCCTGTCAACCAACTTTTGCACAAAACGGGTATAATTCCAAATTAAACGGATTTTGAGATTCCAACCTCAGAATTCACATAGCCGATTTTTGTTGAAAAACTTGCTAATAGCGAGCTATTAGCTGCGTTTTCCGCCTCAACCAGCCAATTTTTTCCTCATTTTTATTTCGCGCCCCACTCGTG
>JACXUY010000136.1 GCA_014763665.1 Gammaproteobacteria bacterium | reverse complement strand
TCAATCACCCACCTTTAGCGCAAATCAATGCGCCATAGGTCGATTACTGCCAAATTAGTTAAAACTCATTCCATTCTGTTGATGATTTAGGTGAGGGCAAAGCGTTTTTTCGTACCGTTTTGCGAACATTGGCATGACTCACTACCTCATGCCCTGTTTTGAAAAACGCCATACTGTCACGCAATCCGTTCGCTTCGCTGCTCAAGCTTTCAGCTGCGGCAGTGGTTTCTTCCACTAAAGCTGCGTTTTCTTGCGTCACTCTGTCAATGTCGGCAATGGCTAAATGCACTTGCGAAATACCCGTTGTTTGCTCACGCGATGCTGATGAAATCGACTCAATCATCGTCGCAACCTGAGCCACCGATTGATTAATATGCGCCAGCATTTCACCCGACTTGTCAGCCAATTTAGTACCTGCATCAATTCGATTCACACTGTCATCAATCAATCCTTTAATGTCCTTAGCGGCTTCAGCTGACTTACCGGCTAAAGCTCGCACTTCACTTGCAACGACAGCAAAACCACGACCATGTTCACCAGCACGCGCCGCTTCGACGGCGGCATTGAGTGCCAACAAGTTGGTTTGGAAAGCGATGCTATCGATGATAGTAACGATATCGGCAATTTTATTGCTGGCTTCTTGAATTGACTTCATGGCGTGAATGGTTTCTTGCATCACCGCCACGCCATCTTTCGATTGACCTTGCACCTGATGCGCCAACTCGGCCGCCTTAGCGGCACTTTCGGTATTCGCTTGCACCGCTGCAGTCATTTCGTGCATGGTGGCACTAGTTTGCTCTAGCGCGGCTGCTTGCTCTTGCACACGAGCAGATAAATCACTTGAACCTTGCGACACTTGAGCTGCCGCATCGTTCACGACTATAGAAGCATTGATCGCCACAATCACTTTTTCTTTTACTGCTTCAGCTGAGTAATTCATGGCATTTTTCAAATCATGGAAGAGTCCATGATAAGTGCCCGATGGCAACTGTTTGGTTAAATCACCACTGGCTTGCGCTTCAACCACTTCCACAATCGAACGCACCACTTGCGCAGTTGCTTCCATTGAATGGTTAAAGTTGTCTTTCATAATGAGTAAGTCGCCATGTGCATTGGCATTGACGCGTGCATCAAAATTACCATTTTTCATCTGATCGACGATATGGTTGATATCCGAAACCACCGCATTGAGTTCTTTGAAGGAGGTTTTAACATAGTCCAGCATCACACCATAGCTACCCGGTGCATCAGCGTCAACGTGGACGGATAGCTGACCCGCTTTGAGAGCCTGCATTGCCTCCTCTAGGTTATGCATAACGCATGTAATGTTTTCTACCGAGCTGTTGATACCTTGTTTCAGATTGCCTAAATCACCAACATAGGCATTGTTGATGCGCTGTGAAAAATCACCTTGCGCAATCGCACCAACCACCCTATTCGCATCGGCAACAGCGCTTTCTAAACTGGCCAACATACCATTGAACGATTGCGAAACCGCATTTAACTCGTCATTACGTGCTGGCAAGCGCGTGTTGAATGTCATACCAGTTGCCACTTGTGTGACTGAGCCAACAATTTCTGTAACCGCGCCTGAAACATTGCGAATGACCATTAAGGCATTACCAATAAGCAGACCAACAGCCACAGCAGCAATAATCAGCATCCACATATTGTCACTAGCACTATTTTCTTTACCTTCCTGTGATGCAACTCCTGCCAATTCTTTTTGGTAATCGACTAAAGCTTGTAAATTTGCACGATAGGCACGAGCTAAATCACGCACTTCGATACTGGTAATGTATTTAGCTGCCTCATCAATCTGCCCTGCTTTCGCCATGGCAATGGATTTATTGTTAATTTGAGTAACAAGGGCACGACTCTTTTTAATATTGGCTAACAGCTCTTTACCCTTTTCGCTTTTAATGCTGCTCGCTAAATAGTTAAATGACTCTTTAACGAGCGCACGTCTATCTGCAATGCGCTTTTCAACCTCCGCACGATGCTCTGGTTCTGTCACTAGCAAAAGTTCACGTACATCACGTTGATTTTGCACAATACGGATCATCAGTTGTTCCGCTGCGATCAACTTAGGTAAGCGGTCATCCGTCACCTGAACAAAATCATCCTTTAAGGTATCAATACTGAATTTACCCACAAGATAAACCATTAGCAACCCAATAATGGCAACCGATGTCATCAGCCACAATCTTGCTTTAATTGTCATAATAATATCCCTTCAGTTATTGAATATACGAACACTCAACTGTATCCTGCCATAAAATTGTTAGCATTGCATGAAAAAAATGTAATATAAAATAAAAACTATTAATATCAATGCGTTATGTTAGCAAAACATCTTAATGAAAGTTACTTACACAAAAGACATCGAATTTACTGAGCAAAAATAGCGAGAAAAATTAAAGAATGAATGCAAAAAAGCATTGAGTGAACGAG
>JACXUY010000012.1 GCA_014763665.1 Gammaproteobacteria bacterium | reverse complement strand
GTTTGCAGCTATGGCCTATCGAGGCGCTTACAATATGAGTAAGTACGCCCTAGAAGGCATGGCAGACACGCTCAGACTTGAATTGTACCATACCAATATTGATGTGGTGCTCGTTGAACCTGGCCCGATTGAAAGTCGATTTAGAGCTAATGCTTATGCAGCGTTTCAACAATGGGTCGATGCCTCGCAGAGTTACCACCAAACCGAATATCAAGGCATGATCGCCAGACTGAAAAAAGAAGGTGCAGCAGCGCCTTTTACGCTACCAGCAGAAGCTGTCGCACTGGTGGTAGAGCAGGCATTTACGGCTCGCAAACCCAAAACGCGCTATCGTGTCACTTTTCCAACCCAGCTTTTTTGGTGGCTAAAACGCTTATTGCCAACACGCTGGTTAGATGCCAGTTTGCGTAAAGCCGGTGGAGGTGGCAAACGCTAAAGGCAGTATCCTAATCTGTCAGCTCACCTTTTTGGAACGTCTCCAACGCATAAATACCAAAGCAATACTGAACGATAACAGCATCAACAAAGGCATATCGCGATAACGCACATAGGGCGTCTCGCCGGTATAAGCCTGTATCGAAACTAAATGACCAGCCAACTCATCGCGAGGCTTGGCCACGACATCGCCTTCACCACTGATACGCGCAATACCCGAATAACCCTGATTAGTCACGCGCACAATTTCTCGCCCCAGCTCACGTGCACGCAAGCGCGTCATCTGCCAATGCTGCCCCGCCATGGCGCTGGGATGGAACCAACCATCATCACTAACCACCAACCACCAATCCGTTGTCGGTGTGACAATGGCCATTTCCAAGCCAAAATCCGCCTCATAACACACAGCCAAGCCCACCTGCTGTTCAGCCACGGGCTGAACTTTGGGCAATTCACCCACTGAAAACTGGGACATGGGCATATTAATGAATTTGGCGAGTGCCGATAGCACAGCAAAACCTGGGTAATATTCACTAAAAGGCACCAAATGTTGCTTATCATAGCGCAAACTACCATCTAAGGCGGCAATACTATTGAAGTATTGACGTCCATGAATGGTGTCTTCACGCAAAGCAACGCCTGTGATGATCTGAGTTTGAGACTGCGCAGCGCGTTGAGTAAACTCATCTAAGGCAGGCATCACACTATCTAGAAAAGTTGGAATCGCCGTTTCTGGCCAAACAATCACGTTTGCTCTACCCAGAAAAGGCTCACTGGCTTGCTCATAAGCACGTAAAATGGGCATTAACGCATTTGAGTCCCACTTAATGGTCTCTGAAACCTGACCATGCACTAAAGCAACCTGCGTCGCTTCTCCCTTGGCTTCAACCCAGCTCAAACCCGATAAATAACCTGAAAAACTCCAAAATAAGCCAAAGGCTAAAGCAACAGGAAACCATTGTACTGATCGCAATAACAACCATAACAAACCTGCCGAAACACTAACGGCAAAACTCACCGCGAGCGTTCCACCCAGTGGCGCCCAGCCAGCCAACCAAGTGTCTGTATGAGAATAACCGACCAGCAGCCAAGGAAAGCCATCCCAAATCATCACACGCAGCCATTCAGCGCCTACCCAAAAGCTAGGTAAGAGTAACAACGCCCATAAGGCCTTAGGAAAGCCGTTTCCTGACCAGACAGCCAATGCTCCCACCATCGCAATAAAAAGCGATAACAGCAACACCAACAGCAACACCACTAACCAAGTAAAACCGAAGGGAACGCCGCCATAGATGGCTAAACTGATGCCCAACCAGCTCACACCATAACCAAAGAAGCCAACACCAAACGCCATGCCTTCTGCCGCCCCCTGACGCCAGCTACCTGCCGTTGACCAGAGTGACCAAAGGGCAACCAGAGCCACTAAGGTCGCTAACGGAAAATCGTAGGGCGAGAAACCTAACACAGCAACTGAGCCTATAACTAAGGCCAGCACTAGTCTTAACCCATAGGTTGGCCAACCTAGCTTTTCTGCCCATTGGGCAATGACATTACTCTCCATGACCGAGCGTTTCTTCGTCTACCAGGCTAACTTTGAACAAATGCACACGACGACGATCAGCACGAATGACTTTGAACAGCAAGCCACCCAAGGCCATGCTTTCACCCGTTTGTGGTACACGTCCAAATCGAGCCACCAGCAATCCACCAATGGTATCGGCCACTTCCGTATCTAGCTCAACATCGAAAAAACGATTCACTTCTTCAACACTCGAAACAGCTTTCACGGTAAAGGTGTTGGCATTCATCTGTAGAATATGCACATCCGCTTCATCATACTCATCATCAATTTCACCGACAATGGCTTCAATAATATCTTCAATCGTCACCAATCCCGTGATGCTGCCATACTCATCAACCACCAATGCCATATGCAAACGTCGACTTTGAAATTCGCGCAATAATTCAGTAGCACGCTTACCCTCAGGTACATAAAAAACGGGACGATAAAGGGATGATAAATTTTCTAACTTACCCACCTGATCGCGCATATAGGCAATTAATAAATCTTTGGTCATCAGCAACCCAACAAGCGACTCCTTATCATCTCCTGTCACCGGATAGCGTGAATGTTGCGTTTCAAGAATCACTTTCAGCGTATCAGCAAGCGAATCACCTGCGCTGAGCATGACCATTTGCGCACGTGGTACCATCACATCGCGCACCCTCATGCCCGATAAGGACAGAACCCCTTGCAGCATACGCCAGGCATCGACATCAATAATTTGTCGATTAAAAGCATCTTTAATCTCATCCAACAAGTCATCGCGATCTTTGGGTTCTTGATCAAACCAGTGCTTCAAACTGTCTAACCAAGAACCCGACCTAGTGCCATCACCACTCATGTTAACTTTTCCTATTCCGTTATCGTGTAAGGATCGTGAATACCTAACTGCGCTAATAACGCTATTTCTAAAGCTTCCATTTGCTCAGCATCCTGCTCATTTTCATGATCATAACCTTGCAAATGGAGTAAACCATGCACCAATAAATGCGCCATGTGTTCAGCCAAACCTTTACCCTGTTGTTCCGCCTCTTGCTGCACGACAGGAACACAAATCACTAAATCACCCAGCAACTGCTGACGATCTTGCCAACCTTCGGGCAATTCAAAAGGAAAAGAGAGAATATTGGTTGGCTTATCTTTACCACGCCATTCATTATTGAGTGTTTGACTGGTTAACAAATCAACCAAGGCAAGATTCACAGTTGCCTTACCCGCTCCTAACCAAGCAAGGCGGACCGCTTTCATCACTAAAGGTGTCATTAATCCCTTAAGCGATGCTGTTTGCCAATCGATAACTACAGAAAGACGTTGTGCTTGTCTGCGGCGACGTTGCTTAAGGCGCAGAGCCTGTTGTTGTTTCAATGCGCTCATAAGCTTCAATAACCCTTTGTACTAATGGATGACGAACCACATCTTTAGAGGTGAAGAAGGTAAAACCAATGCCTTCCACCCCTTGTAAAATTTCACTAGCCTGTCGCAAACCAGAACCAACTTTGTTCGGCAAATCAATCTGCGTCATATCACCTGTAACGATCACTTTAGAGCCAAAGCCAATGCGAGTTAAGAACATTTTCATTTGTTCACTGGTGCTATTTTGTGCTTCGTCCAGAATAATACAGCTTTCGTTGAGCGTACGACCACGCATAAACGCCAACGGAGCAACTTCAATCACATGGCGCTCCATTAATCGCTCAACTTTTTCAAAACCCAACAACTCATATAGTGCATCGTACAAGGGGCGCAAATAAGGATCGACCTTTTGCGCTAAATCACCCGGCAAAAAGCCGAGCTTTTCTCCTGCCTCCACCGCCGGACGTGTCAAAATAAGACGTCTAACCTGCTCATTTTCTAACAGTTCTACTGCCCTAGCCACCGCCATATAGGTTTTTCCCGTACCAGCTGGGCCAATGCCAAAATTGACATCAAACTGATGCATATTGCGAATATAAGTATGTTGATTGGCTGTTCTAGCCCTAACCAATTTACGATGCGGACGCAACACTGCGTATCCACTTTCGCTTGATGGTGTTGCCGATTCAATCATCGTCTCAACTTGTGGCAAAGCAGGTAAGGCAGCCATAGCTGTTAGCTGTAAATGTACCTGCTCGCCATCCATCAGGCCTTTGAAAGACTGTTGATATAGATTTATCAGTAGTTGCTGTGTTGGCACCAGTAAGTTTGCATCACCACTGACTTGAAAATCAAAGCCAAGATGATTAATGGCAACCCCTAAACGCGTTTCAATTTGTGCCAAATGTTCTTCATGCCAGCCACATAAATTCTGTAACGCCTCATTATCTTGCGGATGCAAGCTAAAACGGATGGTTGAAGATTCGCTCATAATGCGTAAATCTGAAAGAATTTTTGACGTGGACGACCAGCATAAACTTCAGCTTCCGGTGTGGCCACCAACTCTCCGCGCAAGGAATTGGGTAAAGCTTCTGTGATACGCACATCGACAAATTGTCCCAGCAAATCCGAACTGGCTTCAAAATTGACGACACGGTTATTTTCAGTTCGACCAGCCATTTCTTTGGGATTTTTACGTGCTGGTCGCTCAATCAACACCCGCTGAACCGTCCCTAACATCGATTCAGAAACATCCATCGTTAACCGATTTAACCGATCTTGCAATCGCTGTAAACGTTCTTTTTTGGCATCCATTGGCACATCATCTGGAAGGAATGCGGCTGGGGTTCCTGGACGTGGACTGTAAATGAAACTGAACGAACGATCATAGGTTAACTCCGCAATCAGATTCATCGTGTCTTCAAAATCCTTGTCGGTTTCACCTGGAAATCCAACAATAAAATCACCCGATAAAGACAAGTTAGGACGAATGGCGCGAATTTTACGAATGATCGACTTATATTCAATCGCCATGTGACCCCGCTTCATCAGAGCCAAGATACGATCCGAACCTGACTGAATAGGCAGATGTAAATGACTGACTAATTGAGGAATTTCGGCATAAGCATCAATCAGAGATTGTGTCATTTCCATGGGGTGAGAGGTGGTATAGCGCAAACGACCAATGCCTTCGATACGGGAAATCGCATGTAATAATAATGCTAAATCAGCCGTACCACCATCTGCCATTTCTCCGCGGTAGGCATTGACATTTTGCCCGAGCAAATTAATTTCGCGCACACCTTGCTCGGCTAAACGCGTCACTTCAGCAATGACATCATCAAAAGGACGGCTAAACTCCTCGCCACGCGTGTAGGGGACAACACAGAAGGTACAATACTTAGAGCAACCTTCCATCACCGAAACGAAAGCACTCACGCCGTTCGCTTCGGGCGTAGGCAAGTTATCGAACTTCTCAATTTCTGGGAAACTGATGTCAATCACCGCTGGTTTTTTACCTTCGCCAGAGAGCTGCATCGCTTCATCCAACATAGCAGGCAAACGATGTAGGGTTTGCGGACCAAAAATCATATCGACATAAGGGGCACGAGCACGAATTGCCTCCCCTTCTTGCGAAGCCACACAGCCACCCACACCAATCACTCGACCTGGCTTGCGTGCTTTCCAGCCACGCCAAACACCCAAAGCATCGAATACTTTTTCTTGCGCTTTTTCACGTACCGAGCAGGTATTTAAAATGACTAAATCCGCCTGCTCTGGATCTTCAACCAATTTATAATTATGTGTTTTTTCAAGCAGTTTCAGCATTTTGTCAGAATCATACTCATTCATCTGACAACCATAGGTTTTAATAAAGAGACCACGCTCTGCAGGCATCATCTGTGTCATATCCTTTCCAATTTTTGCTTATTTTATCAGAGAAATCGGCCCATCATCATGCCGATAGCGTTAACAAGGCAGCCAACGCAGCCTCAACACTGGCAACAGCAACAACTTCTAAACCAATAATTGGCGTTTTGGGGGCATTGCCTTGCGGCACAATGGCTTTGCTAAAGCCGTGCTTAACCGCTTCTTGCAATCGCTCTTGCCCGTTTTGTACCGGACGAATCTCGCCCGACAAACCCACTTCACCAAAAGCCAACAAATCAGGGGAAACGGCTTTATTACGCAAACTCGACACAATGGCTAACAACAAAGCTAAGTCGGCACTGGTTTCTGTGACCTTAACACCGCCCACGACATTGACATAAACATCCTGATCACCAGCTTGTACACCACCATGACGATTCAGCACCGCCAACAAAAGCGTGAGCCGATTACCGTCTAAGCCTACGGCTACCCTTCTGGGTGCGCCAAAGGCATTATGATCTACCAAGGCTTGCAACTCGACCAGTAAGGGACGCGTTCCCTCCCACAGTCCCAAAACAACGGCTCCCGGTGTGGCACCCTGTTTATCTCGATTTAAGAAAATCGCTGAGGGATTTTTTACCTCTTTCATGCCTTTATCGGTCATGGCAAAAAAACCTATCTCGTTCACCGCACCAAAGCGATTTTTGAGCGCGCGCATTAACCGATAACGACTGTCTTGCCCTTCAATAAATATGACCGCATCGACAATATGCTCGAGTACACGTGGCCCAGCGACTTCACCACTCTTGGTAACATGACCAACTAAAAAAACCGCTGTACCTGTTTGTTTGGCATAACGTGTTAGTACCGCTGCTGTTTCACGTACTTGCACCACACTCCCCGCTGCCGAGCTAATGGTCTCTAACTGCATGGTTTGAATCGAGTCAATGACCAGCACTTGCGGCTGAGTTTGTGTCGCTACAGCTAAAATACTATCCATATCGGTTTCAGCCAACAGCGACAAATTATCCGCTGGCAACTGCATTCGATGAGCACGTAGGGCAATCTGTTGCAAAGACTCCTCACCAGAAACATAGAGCGTCGATAAGTGCTGTTGCGCTAAAAATGTCTGAACCTGCAACAAAATAGAAGACTTGCCAATACCCGGATCGCCGCCAATTAGCACCACCGAACCCGGTACTAACCCACCACCCAAGACACGATCAAACTCGTGTAAACCCGTATGCCAACGAGGCGAATCGGCTAAAGAAACATCGGAGAGTTTAATAACAGACGAACGTGCCCCGGCATAGCCTACCGACCTTTTGCTGCTAACACGACCGCTAGCTGCTAGCTTAGGTACTGTCCACTCTTTGATACTATTCCAGGTACCGCAAGCAGAGCATTGCCCCGCCCAGCGAGTGTGTTCTGCACCACATTCACTGCAATAAAAAGTGGTTTTGTCCGACTTTTTAGCCATGGTCTTTGATCACTTAACCACTTTCAAGTGACTGCGATTTCTTTTCGGCTTGTCAGATGGGCTAGAAGCTGAAGTTGTTGACGCTGAAACCGACTCTGCTTCTTTTAATGCTTGCTCTAAATCGGGTGGTGCAAACCCCATGCCTTGTGCGTTTTCTTTGGCAAAAATAGCTAAAACCGCTGGCATAGGCACATGTACTGCCATAGCCTTACCGCGAAAGCGTGCTTCAAAATCGATGCTTCGATCACCCAATTGCAGGCGATTCGTTGCTTGGCCGGAAATATTTAATACCAGCACGCCTTCATCATCGAAACCCTTAGGCGCCACCACACCTGGATAGTTAATCTGAATTTGTAAATAAGGCGTGCAACCGCTATCGACAATCCAGTCATAAAAAGCCCTAACCAAATAGGGCTTTTGGTCACGCATCATATTAGATGTCCCCCATTTCAAGCTCTAAATCAGTTAAGCTATCGCGGAAAGCATCGCGCATGAACATGCGTTTGGCGTACTCGTGGAAAGCTTTGTGCGTTTTAGGAATATCAATACCCAAAGCACGTAAACGCCAGAAGATAACCGATAAAGTAACGTCAACAACCGTATATTCATCACTCATAAAATAAGGCTTATGCTGAAAAACGGGCATTAACTTAATGAACTCTTCTTTTAATAATTTACGTGCTTTTTCAATACCTTTTTTATCTTCGCTCGCGGTAATTAACTGAATACTGGGTTCCCATTCTCGACGAATGTAATTGAGTGTCTGACGTGCAGTGGCACGAATTTGTGGATCAACAGGCATCATCGGCGGAAAAGGATAGCGTTCATCCAAAAACTCAATCATCACTAACGGATCATAAAGCTTCAGATCTCGCTCAACCAAGGCAGGCAAAGTGCCGTAAGGACTGACCAATAACACATCTTCGGGCATTGCCTGAGGGTCTACTTCTTTAATATCCATCATAATGTCTTTTTCTTTCACCACAACACGAACGCGGTGAGAATTAAAATCAGACGGATCTGAAAAAAGGGTCATCATACCAAGCTACTCCCAAACAAAAAACAATAAGGGGTGATGATATCACCCCTTGACAAAAAAGTTTCATGTTGTCCTAGCAAAACACTGTTATCAACATCATTTAACGTCGCGCCAGAACTCTTTCTTCAATAAATAAGTCAGCACAATCAACAGAGCCAAAAATCCGAGTACCCACCAACCCATCATTAACCGTTGCGGTTTGGCAGGTTCAGCGGCATAGTCTATAAAGTTGACTAAATCCGCCACAGCCGCGTCAAACTCGACAGGCGGCAAACTATTTTGTAGCCCTTCCAAAATGTGCGGCATAGCAACACCTGGAAACAGTTTATTCGTTAAACTGCCATCTTCAGCACGTTCATAGCTTCTTAAAAAAGTGTAAATCCAGTCAGTGCCACGCAAACGTGCTTCGAGCGACAAGTCAGGCGGCACCTTACCAAAGGCTTGCTTAGCCGTCAGCGGATTCAAGGTAGTTTCAATCATATCCGTTGGCTTACCTTGGCCATTACGAATATGCTGAAAGTGTGCCACACCTTCTGCATCACTCCAACCCAAATCTCGCGCCGCACGGTTAACGCGCAAGTACTTCATCGAATGGCAACCCATACAATACTGTGCATAAAGATCGGCACCGCGTTGTAATGAAGACTGGTCGAGTACGCTAATTTTAGGTGACTCTAAGGGGATGGGGTGAGCACCACCACCAGCCTGAACCAGTGTTGCGGATAAGAGTAATGCCGCTGCCAACAAGTTAGTTATCAGTTGTTTCATCCGGTAACCCTCTCTGGCAATGGCTTGGTTTTTTCCATCGGCGAAGTCAGCCATAAGATGACAAAAAACGCAAAATAAGTGAAGGTGAATATTTGTGCGAGCAACGTCAGAAACGGCGTGGGTGCTTGCGTACCGAGATAGCCTAATACAAGAAAGCTCACCACAAACAAGGATAGGTTTGCTTTGAACTGCCAGCCACGGTAACGGATTGAACGCACTTTACAACGATCTAACCAAGGCAACACAAACAAGAACATAATCGCCATACCCATGGCAATCACACCCAACAACTTATCTGGAACAGCACGCAAGATCGCATAGAAAGGCGTGAAGTACCAAACTGGCGCAATGTGTTCGGGGGTTTTCATCGGATCAGCTGGTTCAAAATTGGGCGCTTCCAAGAAAAATCCACCCCCTTCTGGCCAGAAGAAAATAACCACTGCGAACAAGAACATAAACACAGACGCACCAAACATATCTTTTACTGAATAGTAAGGATGAAAAGGAATGCCATCTTTAGGTAAACCTTGTTCGTTTTTGTTTTTCTTGATATCAATACCGTCAGGGTTATTCGAACCAACCTTGTGCAGTGCCACAATATGCAAATAAACCAGCAACACGAGTACCAACGGTAATGCAATGACATGCAGCGCAAAAAAACGGTTGAGCGTCACATCAGAAATAACAAAGTCACCACGAATCCAAGTTGCCATGGCTTCGCCAATAAAAGGAATAGCGCCAAATAAAGAAATGATAACCTGAGCACCCCAATAAGACATTTGCCCCCAAGGTAACAGGTAACCCATGAATGCTTCAGCCATGAGCACTAAGAAAATGAGCATACCAATAATCCACACTAATTCACGCGGTTTTTGATAAGAGCCATACATAATGCCACGGAACATGTGAAAGTAAATCACGACAAAAAATGCCGATGCGCCGGTCGAGTGCATATAGCGAATCAACCAGCCCCAGTCCACATCACGCATAATATATTCAACTGAGTTAAAGGCTTCTTGTGCATCAGGTTTGTAACTCATGGTCAACCAAATGCCCGTTACCAATTGATTGACTAACACCAGCAAAGCCAAGGCACCAAAAAAATAAAAAAAGTTAAAATTCTTTGGCGCATAGTACTGAGCAACGTGCTCATTCCAAACTTGAGTTAACGGAAAACGCTCATCAATCCAAGCTAATAAGCGCCCATTAGACGCACCATCAAGGTTTTTCTGTTCAGACATTAAGCCACTCCTTGCTCATTTTCACCGATACGTACCATCGTATCGGATAGGAATCGGTAAGGTGGAACCTCAAGGTTTGTTGGAGCAGGCACCGCTTTATAAACCCGACCTGCCATATCAAAACGAGAACCATGACATGGGCAGAAGAAACCACCCTGCCAATCTGCACTAATCGCCCCTGCATTAGGTTTGTATAATGGCGCGCAGCCCAAATGTGTACAAACACCGACCATCACCAAATATTCTGGCTTTAATGAGCGATATTCATTTTTGGCGAAATCAGGTTGTAATGATTCTGCCGAATCGGGATCACGAAGCTTATCACGAACCCCTGTCAAAGCGTCAACGGATGCCTGAGGACGGCGAACCACCCAAACAGGTTTACCTCGCCATTCAACCGTCAACATTTGTCCTTCTGCTAACGCAGACAGGTCAACATCAACAGGCGCACCAGCAGCTTGTGCTTTTTCACTTGGCTTCCAAGAAGCAACAAAAGGCACAGCAACAAAAGTTGCCCCAACAGCACCGACAACACCGGTAGCCGCAACCAAGAAATTGCGACGTTTTTGATTGACTGGTTCTGTCATAACCTTGCTCCGTAACTAAAAAATCTGATAAAACAGTAACGAGGCGCTATTATGCCTCGAAACCAGTTCGTGTGGGATTACAAATTTTTATCCGCTAATAAATACCGTTTATCAAACAGGATTAGCTAATTCTATATAACGATGTTCTAATGCATAAGCTTTTGCTAGCTTGTCACCCAGCGCTTGTACACCATAGCGTTCAGTCGCATGATGACCGGCGGCAATAAAATGAACACCTGCCTCAATTGCCTGATGATAACACTGCTCAGATACCTCACCGGTAATAAAAGCATCAATACCCTGCTCAATCGCTTGTGCAAAATACCCTTGAGCTCCCCCCGAACACCAAGCCACACGTTTTACCTGCTGTGGACCCGCTGCAATAACTAATGGTTCACGGCGCAAGGTACGACGAATACGCTCAATAAAACCGTCAATGGGTAAGGTAAAATCAAGCGTACCAGAACGCCAAACACGTGTTGCATCACTCCCATCATCAATTAGATTCCATAGCTTGGCAAGTTCAGCATTATTACCAAACTCAGCGTGCATATCTAATGGCAGATGATAAGCGAACAGACTCATATCAGCCTGCATCAAGCGACGAATGCGCTGTGCTTTGGCACCAACGATAGGAGCAGCCTCATTACGCCAGAAATAGCCATGATGAACCAACAAGGCATCAGCACCCCACTCAATAGCCGCTTCAATCGCTGCCATAGAAGCTGTGACCGATGTGCCCAACTTGCGAATTTCGACCTTACCTTCCACTTGTAAACCATTAGGGCAATAGTCTTTAATCTGCTCAACCGACATCCACTCTGCGCAAACTCGGACTAGTTCATCACGCAACACCATTATGGATTCTCCTGAGTTAAATCAATAAGAATGGCTTTCATCGCGCTCAACAAGGCCAGATTTTGCGCCTCATCGCCCACACTAATACGTAAATACTGGTCAATACGTGGCAACTTGAAATGGCGCACAATTACTTTGTGCGCACGCAAACGGGCAGCTAAATCGGCAGCATCATAGCGCGGATGTGTGGTGAAAATAAAATTAGCCGCCGACGGCACAACCTCAAAACCTATACCCTCAAAGGCACTGGTTAGCTTAATACGTTCGGCGATAACCCAATCGCGTGTCTGCACGAAGTAGGCTTCATCTTCATAGGCAGCAACCGCACCCGCAATCGCTAATCGGTCTAGTGGATAAGAGTTGAAACTATTCTTAACACGCTCCAACCCTTCAATTAAACTGGCGTTACCTATGGCAAAGCCAACACGCAAACCGGCAAGCGAACGAGACTTAGAGAGGGTTTGCACCACTAACAAATTATCATATTGATTAACCAATCGAATGGCGGAGACACCACCAAAATCAACATAGGCTTCATCAACCACCAGCAATCTATCGGGATAGCGCTGAAGCAACAGCTCAATCTGTTCTAAAGCCAACAAACGTCCTGTCGGCGCATTCGGATTGGGAAAAATAATGGCACTACAGGGCTGATCATAGTCTTCAATAGCGATTGAAAAGTCATCTCGCAAAGGAACTGTTCGAAAATCTATTTCGTAGAGTCCGCAATAAACCGGATAAAAACTATAGGTAATATCTGGAAAAAGCAATGGCAAATCCTGCTTAAGCAAAGCCTGAAATACATGTGCCAAGACTTCATCTGAACTATTACCAACAAATACTTGATTTGATTCAACTTGATGATAGCCTGCTAGGGTATCCTTGAGCACTTGTGCATTTGGGTCGGGATATAATCGCAGCCCATCACCCACTGCAGATTGGATAGCATCAATCACCTTAGGTGAAGGCGGATAAGGATTTTCATTGGTGTTAAGTTTCACCAGATTATCAACCTTAGGTTGCTCGCCAGGGGTATAAGGCGTTAAGCCTTGCACCACTTTACTCCAAAAGCGGCTCATCGACTTATCGTCCGATAACGCGATAACGAGCCGAAGCGGCATGCGCATGCAAGCCTTCTGCATCAGCTAAAGTGCCCGCAATTTCACCCAAAGTAGCCGCACCTTCTGGAGAACAGAAGATTAAGCTTGAGCGTTTCTGGAAATCATAAACCCCTAGTGGTGATGAAAAGCGTGCCGTGCGTGCTGTTGGCAATACATGGTTAGGACCAGCACAATAATCACCGATTGCCTCAGCCGTGTAACGACCCATGAAAATAGCGCCCGCATGACGAATTTTGGGCAACCAAGCTTGTGGATCTTCTACTGATAACTCTAGATGTTCTGGTGACACATAATTCACCACTTTCGCTGCTTCTTGCTCGTCTTTAACGACGACAATACCACCACGGTTTGTTAACGCGGTACGAATAATGTCTTGACGCGGCTGTTGTGGTAGTAATTTATCTATCGAAGCTTGCACGGCCATGGCGTGCTCTGCATCCCAAGTTACTAAAATGGACTGTGCATCTTCATCATGTTCTGCTTGCGAAAATAAATCCATCGCAATCCAGTCAGGATCGGTTAATCCGTCAGACACCACTAGGATTTCCGAAGGACCAGCGATCATATCAATACCAACCGTGCCAAACACAATACGTTTAGCGGTAGCAACATATATATTGCCAGGACCGACGATTTTATCCACCGCTGGCATGGTTTCGGTACCATAAGCCAAGGCGGCAACTGCCTGCGCACCACCCACAGTAAAGACGCGATCAACACCACCAACATAAGCAGCAGCCAGCACCCATTCATTAACGACTTCATCGGGTGTTGGCACAACCATAATCAATTGACCTACCCCAGCAACCTTAGCAGGTACCGCATTCATTAATACAGAAGACGGATAAGCTGCTTTACCGCCAGGCACATACAAACCAACCCTATCCAAAGGCGTAACTTGTTGACCTAACAGAGTTCCGTCCGCTTCCACATAGTGCCAAGAGCTTTGCGTTTGACGCTCATGATAACTACGAATACGAGCAGCAGCTGTCGCCAAGGATTTTTGACCGGCTTCTGGCAGACCATCAAATGCTTGTTTCAAACGGTGATGCGGGATTTCTAACTCCATGGCTTTACTGACTGCGCGTCGATCGAATTTATTGGTCAACTCAACCAATGCTGCATCTCCCTGCTGACGAATATCAGCAATGATTTGTTTGACTGTTTGCTCAATGCGTTCTTCAGAACTCGATTCCCAAGCTAATAACTGAGCCAATTCAGACCAAAAGTCTGCGCTATTCGACGATAAGTGTTTCATGCATCATTCCTTGTTTATATCTGCTACCGCATCTGCTAAGGCATCAACCAACGATTGTATTTGATTGTATTGACGCTTATAAGCCATACTGTTGACTACCAAACGAGAGCTGATATCGACAATATGCTCGGTTGGTTCAAGTCCGTTCGCTTTAAGCGTATTGCCCGTATCCACCAAGTCAACAATACAATCGGCCATGCCGACTAAGGGGGCAAGCTCCATTGAACCGTAGAGTTTAATTAAATCAACTTGCTCGCCTTTACTGGCAAAATAATCCTGTGCGACCTTGACATACTTAGTAGCAACACGCAAGCGATGCGATTGACGTTGATGATTCACTGGCGCAGCCACCATCAATTTACAGCGGGCAATATTTAAGTCCAACAACTCAAATTGATTATCACCACCTTGTTCCATAAGCACATCCTTACCGACAACACCCATATCTGCACCACCATGGGCAACATAAACAGGAACATCGGTAGCGCGCACCACCAATAATTGCACATCATCGCGCTGAGTTGGGATAATCAATTTACGTGTTTTATCTAAGTCTTCGGTCGGCACAATGCCAAGTTTCGCTAATAAAGGCAAGGTATCTTTTAAGATTCTGCCTTTCGATAAAGCAAGAGTAATCATTTAGTTAGCTTCCTTGTTAACTGGCTAAGCGCTGAATATTGGCACCCACACGACTGAGCTTTTCTTCAATACGTTCATAACCACGATCAATATGATACACACGATTAATAATGGTTTCACCTTCGGCGGCAATTCCAGCCAGAATAAGTGAAGCTGAAGCACGCAAATCGGTTGCCATAACCTGCGCCCCAACCAACCTATCTACCCCTTGAGTAATGGCCACGTTACCGTCGATACTGATATTTGCGCCCATGCGCATTAATTCAGGAACATGCATAAATCGGTTTTCAAAGATCGTTTCTTTAACATGAGCAACGCCTTTAGCAAGCGTATTCATGACTAAAAACTGTGCTTGCATATCTGTCGGAAAAGCGGGATAAGGCATGGTAACAATGTTAACAGGCTTAATGGTTCGACCACGCATATCGCACCGAATCCAGTCATCGCCAACATCTAACATAGCGCCACTTTCTTCAAATTTGAGCAACACTGACTCTAAGTGAGTTGGTTCAACACGACGAAGCGTTACATCGCCTTGTGTCACAACCGCGGCGGCTAAATAAGTTCCCGCTTCAATACGATCCGGAATGACGCGATAGTTCACACCATGCAGCTTTTCGACCCCGGTAATACGTAAAGTTGAACTACCAATGCCTTCAATGTGTGCGCCCATCGCATTTAAGAAATTGGCTAGGTCATTCACTTCAGGTTCGCGGGCTGCGTTTTCCAGAATCGTAACCCCTTTAGCGAGCACAGCAGCCATCAACAGGTTTTCAGTACCCGTAACAGTAACCACATTCATATATATATGTGCGCCCTGCAGACGGTCTGCACGTGCAACAATAAACCCTTTTTCAACCTGAATGTCTGCGCCCATCGCACGCAAACCATCCAAGTGAATATTGACTGGACGAGAACCAATCGCACAACCACCCGGCAAGGAAACGCGAGCCTCTCCATATTTACTCAACAATGGACCCAAGACTAAAATCGAAGCACGCATGGTTTTAACCAACTCATAAGGCACTTCAAAACGGTGAATCGTTCTGGGATCAATTTCTAAGGATAGTCGCTCATCCACCGTGATCGCCGCTCCAATTGTTGCCAGTAATTCGATAGAGGTCGTAACATCACGCAAATGGGGAATATTAGTCAAGGTAACCGGGGAGTCGGCTAGCAGAGAACCGACAATGATAGGAAGCACCGCGTTTTTCGCGCCAGAAATCTCAAGCTCACCTGATAAAGGAACACCGCCCTGTATATGCAATCGATCCATTAAGCGGCTGCCTCGTTTGGCGTTTTAGTAACCAAGGACAAAGCATGTAGCTCACCAGAAGCCAACTCGTCTTTGAACAAAGCTTGGATAGAGCGATGGCGTGCAAGTAAGGCTTTACCAGCGAAGGTTTCACTGACAATGTTCAGGGTTAAATGGCAATCAGCACCAGATACTTCGACTGATGCATCGGGTAATGCCGATATAATTCTGGCAATGACTTCGTTTTCGGTCATAAACGCTTCCACTCTCTCAAATTTGACTGTCTCATCATTACTCAGCTCTCTAACAGCATAAAATGTTAACGACGAGTTTTCCAGCCTCTTGCTAATAAGCTCACTGTCACCATCGACAGCACCAACATAAATCCAAAGGTAACAGCCAAACTCAGCCATGGGGATACATCTGATACCCCCAGCACCCCATAACGAAACCCATCTACCATGTAGAAAAAAGGGTTCAACCACGTCGCTGTTTGCCAAATGGGCGGCAAAATGGCAACGGAATAAAACACACCGCTCAAAAAGGTCAATGGCGAAATAATAAAGTTCTGAAAGGCAGCTAACTTGTCATATTTATCGGCCCACAAACCTGCTAAAAAACCTAATGCCCCCAAAACCATGGTTGTCAGTAGTGCGAATACAATAACCCATGCCAAATGCGTCACCGGCATAGGTACCCAAAAACTCGCTACCACAGCAATCGCAACACCAACCATGAGTCCACGTACCACAGCTCCAACCACAAAAGCCAAAAAAATAGCCAAGGGTGATAATGGACTGAGTAACATCAAGTCTAAATTTCGGTACATTTTCGACTGAATCAGACTGGAAGAGCTATTCGAAAACGCATTCTGCAGCATTGCCATCATGATCAGTCCTGGCAACAGAAATTGATGATAAGAAAGCGCATCAAATCCCGAAGCACCTTCTGGCATAACCTGACCGAAAATCAGTAAATACAACAAAGTAGAGACTAATGGTGCAAAAACCGTCTGTAAAGAAACGCTCAAAAATCGTTGAATTTCTTTACGACACAGGGTAACAAAACCACGGTATTTAGCTATCATAACAAATCCTTGCTCGTCATGGCGCGAAAAACATCTTCTAAACTCGCTTCGATAGAACGTATTTCGCTCAATAAACAACCAGCTTGTTGCAATTGAGCCACCAACTCTGTACGTACTTGACCGCGTGGAAGTCGCAACACCCACTTGTTTGCTTGTTGACGATGAATATGAGTCAACAAAGTTTCTGGCAAGGCTGCATTTTCGCCCTGCAGAGTCACTTCAATATACTCCCATGGATGCGCAGCAAGCAAAGCCTGTGTTGATGATAAAGCAAGCAACTGACCTTCACGCAGAATGGCAATCTGCTCACATAACTGTTCAGCCTCTTCCAAATAATGGGTAGTCAAAATAATCGTCATACCCTGTGCGTGGAGCTGACGAATAAAAGTCCATAAACCCAATCTCAATTCAATATCGACTCCAGCAGTTGGCTCATCCAATACCAATACTTTGGGCTTATGAACCAGTGCCAAAGCAATCAGCACACGTCGCTTCATGCCGCCTGATAGGCTAGGCATCGTTTCCTTACGCTTATCCCAAAGACCTAAGTTATGCAATAGTTCATCAATCCAAGGCCATTGCTCTTGGCCAAAGCCAAAATAACCCGCTTGAATACGTAGCAAATCTTGAATCGCAAAAAACGGCTCATCAATCAGCTCTTGAGGAACCAGCCCAATCAATCGACGCGCATCGGCGTAATCGCTGACCACATCATGACCCAAAATGCGTACGTGACCGGCATCTGCTTTAACCAATCCGGCAATAACGCTAATTAAGGTCGACTTGCCAGCACCATTTGGTCCCAATAAAGCAAAGAAACTACCCTGTGGAATCGACAAGCTAACCGACTTAAGCGCAGCAATATCTCGATAAGACTTAACGACATCGCGAATTTCGATCGCTGGAACGGCATGGTTATTCATAATGATTAACTTCTATGGTCAATAGTGAGGTTAGGTTGTACAAATTCAACAACGACAGCATTGCCTTATTCGCACCACAAACAATCAAATTTTGTTGCATTGGTGGCGTAATCTGCAAAATCAGAGTCAAAAAAGCACTATCAAATTGCAGCACATCGGCCACATTCACTTTAGCCACACCACTTCTGGGCAGCTGTTGCCAAAATGCTGAAACCGACTCATGCGTCCAACGCCCCTGAAAAAACAGGCAATCGTCTTGTTTACGCCAACATGTTTCAGAGTGCATTAGCCTGCACTCGCATTTGCTCTAGTACCGCTGGCAAGCCTTTTTGGTCAATGTCATTAGCATAAACACTACGATAGTTCAGCAACAGACTGACACCCTGAATTTCAACATCGTAAATTTTCCAGGTATCGCCAGCGGGGAACAAGCGGAAAATAAAGGGCACAGCATTACCTGACTTCTCTACCACGGTTGCTGGAATTTCAACATCCTTGCCACTCGCGCCAGGGCGACTAGCGGCAAATTCGACACGATCAATTTGTAGCTTCAGAAAACTTCTTGCATAACTGTTGAGTAAGATTTTCTTAAACAAATCAATGAAGTTTTGCTGTTGTTCAGCAGATGCACTTCGCCAACTCGCCCCCATGACAAAACGCGCCATTTTAGTGACATCGACGTAAGGAAACACCAGCTCATTGGCTAATTGGTTTACTCGATTGGTATCCTTTTCTAACTGTTTACGCTCTTGATCAATACGACCGATAAGCTGATCGGCTACTTTTTTTGCTTGTAATACCGGATCTTTTTCAGCGATCGTTGCCGCAGCAACCGACATCCACACAAAACTTACCGTCAGCACTAATGCATTTAATAGTATTTTCATCATGTTAAAACCCGCTTTAAAGCTCTTAATTATTTTTCAGAAAGTTTAACCAAAAACTGACCTATCAGTTTCTCCAAAACCATCGCTGGTTGAGTAAAGGTGATGACACTCCCATCACGTAAACTTTCCTCGTCACCGCCGGGTTCAATACCAATGTACTGATCGCCCAATAAACCCGAAGTGAGGATACTGGCCGAAGAATCAGCTGGAATGTGTGCAAAACGACTGTCCATATCAATATGAACTACCGCTTTAAAGGTCGTTGGATCCAACTGAATATGGTTGACCCGACCAATGACGACACCACCCATTGATACCTTGGCACGCGGCTTCAAACCACCAATATCGGTAAAGTGAGCTGTCACTCGATAGCTGTTCGTCTCTTGCAGTCCGGCCATCTGACCAAAGTTACTTACTTTTAACGCCATGAACAAGGTTGCCAGTAGTGTAATTAACACCATCAGTCCAACCCAAAATTCCATTTTTTTTGTTGCTTGCATGCTGCGCATCATCCCTTAGTTAAACATTAACGCCGTTAGCACGAAATCTAAACCCAATACCAATAGAGAACTGTGAACCACGGTATTGGTGGTGGCTCGACTCACACCTTCTGCTGTAGGCATGGCTTGCACGCCTTGAAACAAAGCCACAAGCCCAATGGTCACTGCAAACACCAAAGACTTAATCATGCTATTGATAACGTCCTCATCCCAACTAACCGATGCCTGAATCTGCGCCCAAAAAGCACCATCATCAACACTCAGACCTGGCACAGCGACCAAATAACCTCCCAAAATACCCATCACACTAAAGAGCATCGCCAACATGGGCAAGGCTAATAAAACGGCTATAAAACGAGGTGCAAAAATACGTTTTACCGGATCTAACCCCATCATTTCTAGCGCAGACAACTGCTCTGTTGATTTCATTAGACCCAACTCTGCCGTTAGTGCAGAGCCCGCTCGACCTGCAAATAACAAGGCAGCAACAACAGGACCCAGCTCACGCAATAAACTCAATGACACCATTTGGCCGACGATTTCGGTCGCGTTAAAGGAAACCAGAATATTGTAACCTTGCAATGCCAACACCATACCGACAAAAAAACCAGCAACCATAACGATCAGCAGCGAAAGCACACCGGCAAAATAAAGCTGACGCATCCACTCACGCACACGCAATAACGCGCTCGGAACTGCCCACAACAATTGCAAGCTAAACCAAAAGCCTTGTGCAAAACTACTTGTTAAAGCAATAAATTGAGCGCCGACTTGTTCTATTTGTGCTCTCATTGAACACCCGCTAATAATTGCTGCTTATAATCTTGCGCTGGATAATGAAAGGCAACTGGGCCATCAGCCTCACCGTAAATAAACTGATGTACCCACGGGTCTTGCGACGCACGTAACGCCTCGACACTACCAGACATAATCACTCTACCACCCGATAAAACAACGGCATGATCTGCGATCGTTAACACCTCATCCACATCATGCGTCACGACGACACTGGTTAACCCCATGGCATCATTCAAGTTACGAATTAATCTCACCAAAACCCCCATACCTATGGGATCTTGTCCCGCAAAGGGTTCATCATAAAAGATCATCTGAGGATCAAGCGCAACAGCCCTAGCCAAGGCCACTCGACGACTCATGCCACCCGACAATTCCGACGGCATGAGCTCACTAGCACCGCGCAAACCGACCGCCTCTAACTTCATCAACACCAAACTACGTATCGCCGCTTCGGGCAGTTGTGTATGCTCTCGCAAAGGCAAAGCAATATTATCGAACACCGACAAATCCGTCAGTAAAGCGCCGCTCTGAAATAACATACCCATGCGCTTACGCAGATTAAATAAATCAACCCGCACCAATTGATGAACATCCAATCCATCGACCAAGACTTTGCCATGAGTTGGCGTCAATTGACCAGCAATCAATTTCAGCAAGGTTGTTTTACCCGTCCCAGAAGGCCCCATAATGGCAGTCACTTTACCACGGGGTATTTGTAAATTCACTCGATCAAAGATCAAACGCGAACCACGCGCGAAACTCAGATCTTGAATGTCGATCATGATTTCACTCATCGCCCCACTCCCAGTAATTCAAGCAGTGTCTGAACGGCTTTTACCTGATCAGCTTTCAAAGCGGACATCAGCACCAGTGCGTGAGATTGTGCAGGCTTACTGCCCAGCCATTCCATTAATGGGGGTTTTGCTTCGCGCAGTTGCGCATAGTCGTAACTGAATACTTCAGCACCCACATGAAGCAGAGGCCAGTCACTCTCCAGAACCACATCCGCACTAAACGACAACACACAGCCAGCCATCTTGCTGGGAAACTTTGAAGCACACTGGTGAGCTTGCTCCAATTGTTCGACCGAGTGACACAACAAATAAAACCAAAAATTTTCTTGTGTTTGATCGCACCAATCGGCAATCTCATCGGCAGATGCGTTTAACCATTTTTCAGGCGAAAGCACACACGCCATAATGTAATTGGCGTAATAAGTTAAATGCCAGTCTGCGGGTAAATCATCAGGATAAAATCCGGATGCCAATAATTGTGGATTATCCCAATCCACGCAGGCAACCCCAACCCAACGGGCTTGCTTAGCTGTTAATGATTGCAACCTAACACCTTTATCAACTGATAAAATAATGACCAAACAGCACTCAACCTGCTAACAACGAAAGGCGCTGTCAAAAACTCATTTTAGCTGATTAGCTTCGCCAATGCACTGTAAGCGATAATTTCTTTTTCGAATAGGTTCTCAAACGAAGCTTTTTCTTCTATCATGGACAGTTTAAATAATCCGTTTAAGAGCCTCTCGATGACACCCAATCACCCACAATTATGGCAGCAACTTCAGCAAATTCGTTGTGTTATTTTTGATGTGGACGGTGTTCTAACAGATGGCCGACTCTATTATGATAATCATGGCAACGAATTCAAAGCCTTCCATGCCCATGATGGGCATGGCATGAAAATGCTGCAATCAGGCGGTATCCCTGTGGCGATTATCACGGCACGTCAATCTGAATTAGTACGCAAACGTATGGATGATCTAGGTATTGAGCATGTTTTTCAAGGTGCTCGTGATAAACTAGCCGCTTTCGAAACCTTGTTAACGCGACTCGGATTAGCTCCCGAACAAATTTGTTATGTCGGAGATGATTGCTTGGACTTACCCATCATGCGTCGATGCGGACTGGCAGTTGCTGTCGCTAATGCACAACCCATCAGCAAACGCTACGCTCATTTTGTCACTCAACATAAAGGGGGAGAAGGTGCTGCACGAGAAGTCTGTGAATTAATCTTAGAAGCACAAGGCAAACTTGAGTCTTTGCTCCATCATCATTTCCGATGAGCATAAAGAACCGATCATGTTGAAAGGCCTGTTAGTGATTCTGGGTGTTGTTGTGTTGGCATTGAGCTACATTCCACTGCGCCAACAAACCAATTATGTCGCGAGTGAACAAAATCACTTATTTATTGATATGCATCAAACAGTCAGCCTATTTTTGAACCGTCCCGAACCTGAAAAACGATTTCAAATTATCAGTGAATCACTGACCTTTGATGAGGTTAATGACCTAACCACATTCACCCCATTTGCTCTGACTGGACACACTGGTCAGCAATCTATCAGAGGTGACAGTAAGCGTGCTAACTTAACCCAGTTGCAAATGAATCTTCTTGATACGGTGGTCTTACAACAAACTGCTGATAACAAACTGCCGCGTCATTTCCACAGCGAACACCTGATTATTCAGTTAAAGAATCATCAACTCATCAGCCCTGGCGCCATTCGCATGATTGATGAAATACAACACATTGAAGCCGATAGTTTAATTGGCAATTATGAAGAAGGATGGTATGAGTTTACTCAACACGTTAAAACCCAATGGCAGTAAGCCCCTTAGTTGGATTCTGATCGCGCTTACCTGCTGTTTAACCAGCCACGCAGCCATTGCCACCAGCAAAAGTAATGAAAAAGCAACGCAAACAACTCTCAGTAACGTCAATAAAAACAAAGCTGGAAACGCCAAAGTCAAAAATTTTCCGGTTAATATTAGTGCCGACCAACTCATCAGCCAAACCAAAGGCGGTCAAAGTGAATATCGCGGTAATGTTGTTTTAGAACGCCATAAATTAAGGCTACAAGGGAATAGCTTAAAAATTATTCATCCTGGTGACAAACTACAACAAGCCGTTATGTCGGGCAATCCAGCCAAATTCAAAGATTATTTGCCAAAAAAACAACAATGGGTCAATGGAGAGGCAAAAAACATCGTATTTCAACAAGATAAAGACACCATTACCCTCACTGAAAATGCATACATCATTATGGACAATGGCAATAAAATCAAAGCAGATAAGATCGTTATATATAATAAAGATGAGACCTTTGAAGCTTTTGGTAGCAAACAAACTGGTCGCGTTAAAATGACCATTCAACCTGAAAACTAAAAGAGTTATTCATGTCTGATTCTGTCAATCATCATCGTTTCAGTGCTCATCAACTAGCGAAACGATATAAGAAAAGAATTGTGGTTGAAAATGTGAGTTTTTCAGTATCCAGCGGTGAAGTCATTGGCCTACTTGGTCCTAATGGAGCAGGTAAAACCACCACTTTTTACATGATGACCGGACTGGTTAAAAGCGATGCTGGACGCATTTTGCTGGATGATAAAGACATCACGCTCATGCCCATGCACCAACGCGCTAAACTCGGTATTGGGTACTTACCACAAGAAGCTTCCATTTTTCGACGCTTAACCGTCAGCGATAACATTATGGCCATTCTGGAAATGCAACCTGAATTAGAGAGTGCACAGCGCCAAGATCGATTAGAAACCTTGCTCGAAGCCCTAGCAATCACTCACATTCGCGATAGCCTAGGACAAGCCTTATCGGGGGGTGAAAGACGACGCGTTGAAATCGCTCGCGCCTTGGCCATTAATCCGCATTTTTTACTGCTTGATGAACCTTTTGCCGGTGTTGACCCCATTGCCGTTGCCGACATTCAAAGTATCATTCGTCAATTACAGCAAAGTGGCATCGGTATTCTCATTACCGACCATAATGTTCGAGAAACCCTAGCTGTAGTCGATCGCGCTTATATTTTGTCTCAGGGTCATATCTTGGCCCAAGGAACACCTAACGAGTTATTAACTAACCCAAAAGTGATTGCTGCCTATTTAGGTGAAAACTACGGTTCTGGTTTTAGGAGTGAATAAATATGGTGCGACTACTAGACAAACACTTCACAGCGTGATTAAATCAGACTGACAGGAGTGAAAACTGTCGCCAATATTTCATCCCGCATTTGTTCAGGCAAGGCCATGGACAACTTCAATAAGCTGGTTGAAATAGCGTCATACAATAAGGAGAAAATGACTATGCAAGTAAATATTACTGGACACCATGTCGATGTCACTGAAGGCCTACGTACCCATTGTGACGACAAACTGGCTCGCATTAAACGTCATTTTGATCAAGCTATCAGCATTAATGTCACACTTGAAGTAGATAACAAAGTACAAAAAGCCAGTGCCAATTTACATGCTTCAGGCCATGACTTTCATGCCGAGGCGCAAGATGCTGACCTCTACCTTGCCATTGATGCCATGACTGATAAACTCGACCGTCAAGTGCTCAAGTACAAAGAAAAACTGAAAGCACATTAATTGTTGACACCTCAAAAATAGCCTCATCAATGAGGCTATTTTTTCATAACGCCTCTGTTAAAGGAGCAAACTGTATGGACTTTCCTTCCTACTCATTACTGTGCGGACGCGGTGGTTCACTGAGTATCACTTTTAAACCTCTCTACCTCGCCATTCACAATGAACTAAAAGACAGCGTCGAAAACAGCATTATTCCCTACAGCAGCATTTGCAGTGTCGACGAGGAGCATCTTAACGACGGCTCATCACGACTCAGACGTATTCACATCAATCTGATGTGCTCACGGATCAAATCAATTGAAACAGATCAGTCACAGGACGCAGAGGCTATTTTATTACACTTGTTAAGTCACACACTCAAAAACAAATCCAGCAACGATGCCAGTTAACTGGCCGAGCTTGTTGACGATAAGCTCGTCAGCCACGCCAGTTCAACCTCCGAAAAGCCAGCTTCACGCCGAGCATCGATGTTAAATGGTGGCTTAAGACCTCCTTTTAAGTGAGTATCAATCAGCATTTTAAAGGTATTAAACTTGTCTAATCCACGTTGAACACATAACCAATTAAACCATTTACTACCAACAGCGACATGACCTACTTCATCTCGCAATAGAATATGAAGCACCGCGACTGCGCGTGTTTCACCGACAGCTCGTAACTTTTTCATCATGTCGGGCGTTACATCTAAGCCTCTTGCCTCTAAGGTTCTGGGTACCAATGCCATGCGCGCCAAAACGTCAAAATCGGTTTCATGAGTGGTTTCCCACAAACCATTGTGAGCGGGAAAATCACCATAATCGTAACCATAACCGGCAAGCTGTTCTCGCAATAACTGAAAATGATAAGCCTCTTCGGATGCAACTCTTAACCAATCATCAATAAATTCGACCGGCATCTGTTGAAATCGATAAACCGCATCCAAGGCCAAATTGACCGCATTAAATTCAATATGCGCGATAGAGTGCAACAAACTCGCTCTACCTTCGCGTGACCCTAAACCGCGTGCTTTCAATAGGTTAGGTGAAACCAAAACCGGTTTATCTGGGTGTCCGGGCTGTTCAATAGAAACGACATCGGTTGGCTTCATACTCAAACGCTGCTCGCGCCAATCATCCAATAGGTTAAAAACAGCTTGCGCTTTTTGCTCAACTTCAACCTGCATGAGTGCTTCGTAAGCTCGTTGATAAACCGAATTCATTATCGTCCTTCTCCACAACACAAGATCATCACATCATTCACATTAGTGCCTGTATAACCTGTCTCAATCAAAGCGCCGACATCAGCCAACAGAGCGTGCGCATTAGCTTCTGCTAAGGTGGACTCGATTTGCCAACCATAACACTCTGCAATGCCAATGGTCTTCTCATTAACCCTGGCTCCTGCTACACGACTATTACCATCGTCGCCATCACTAGCCAAGGCAATTAAAGACCAAGGAAAAGTCGCATGACGTAATTGCCAAGCTACGGCTAAAGCCAAATGCTGCATTCTTCCACCCATTGGCGCATGCTCAGGTAATTGAACCACTGGCTCACCTCCCCACAGAGTACACTGCCCTAAAACAGCTTTAGCGGCAATCTCAACTGCCAAGGCATTAACCTCTGAACTGACATAGGCTGGTATCATCTCTGCATGAGGTAAATAAAGTGCCAAGCTAGTTAAGAAAGAACGATTATCTGCCAAACAATAAGTTGAAACCCGTTCGTCGAAAACATCAGCCAACAACAAGCCTGAACCTACCGCCGCCAAGTCCTGATTGGGTACGTCTGCAATAATAAGCTGCAATATCTCCACTTGTTTAGGAAAATGAGCTAATAATTTACCACCCTTAATTAAAGATAGTTTTTTACGCGCTTGATTAATGTGTTGAATATCCCGACCAGAAGCTAACCATTGTTGCGTTTGCTGTTGCCAACGCGATAGACTCCAGTCAGCAGGTAAGACTTCAACCAGAGCAGAGGCACCACCCGACACTAAAAAAAGCACCCTAGCCTGACTGGGTAGTTGTTGCACAAAAGTCAATAATGCCTGTCCAGCTTGCAACGAACTTTCATCTGGAACGGGATGAGCTGCCGTTAAACAGATCAGTCGCTCATCACTTAAGCTGCTTCCGCTATCTTGCTTACTCACCACCAAACCAGCAACTAAGTTTGAACCACCAACCACCAAAGCACCTTCCATCATCGCCAAAGAAGCCTTACCTAAGGCAATAGCGTACCAAGGTTGAGCAAACCAATCAGACCGGTGAGAAGCTGAAAAAAACGAAGCGACCAAATGGTCGCCTCGGCAATCGAGCAAAGCTTTTTGTAAAGCCGCTAAGGCATCAGACATAGCTAACCGTTAAAATTTCATACTCGATATCACCACCCGGAGCTTTAACGGTAATTTCCTCACCCTCCTCCTTACCAATTAACGCACGCGCAATCGGGGAATTGATGGAAATTTTATTATGATTTAAATCGGCCTCTTCATCACCGACAATTTGATAAATCACCGTATCTTCATTTTCAATATTCAGCAACTCGACTGTAGCACCAAATACGATCTTCCCGTTTGACTGAATTAAAGTAATATCAATGATCTGTGCATGAGAAAGCACGGATTCAATATGACGAATACGCGCTTCTAATAAACCTTGTTGTTCACGTGCGGCATGATATTCGGCATTTTCTTTCAAATCTCCATGCGCACGTGCCTCGGCAATGGCTTCGGCAATTCGTGGACGCTCCACATTTTTTAACTTGGTCAATTCATTGCGAAGGTGCTCTGCACCGGCAGCAGTCAACGGAGGACGTGTACTCATGAACTAAACTCCTTTTATTAAAGCAGAAGCCGCACTCAATCGCTAAGTGCGGCTTCTCATAAAACGATGATTGAACGATTAAGTCAAATCTTGGATACGATAAACCGGCTGATCATTGACATAATCCATTGCCATCGCCATGGCCTCAGCACCTGCTACGGTTGTCGTGTAGGCAACACGATGCATCAAAGCTTCTCGACGAATAGAGAAAGAATCAGCAACGCCCATAGCCCCATCCGAGGTATTCACAATCAGGGCAATTTCATCATTCTTGATCATATCAACGATGTTAGGACGCCCTTCAGTCACTTTATTAACGACTGAATGGGAAATCCCCGCTTCAGTGAGTGCTTTAGAAGTACCTCGCGTGGCAACAATTTCAAATCCTCTAGCAATTAACATCTTGGCAACATCAACTGCTGCCGCACGATCAGCTTGACGGACTGAAATAAACGCCTTACCACCCGTTGGCAATAGTGTACCTGCTGCTAACAATCCTTTGGCAAAAGCTTGAGCAAAGTTTTGCCCAATTCCCATCACTTCACCCGTTGACTTCATTTCTGGGCCAAGAATCGGATCAACACCACCGAATTTAATGAACGGGAAAACCACTTCTTTCACCGAGACATGCTCAGGTAAGATTTCTTTAGTAAAGTTTTGTGCCGCTAAACTGGTTCCAGCCATCACACGTGCAGCAACCTTCGCTAAAGGTGCACCAATCGCTTTCGACACAAAAGGGGCTGTACGAGAAGCGCGTGGATTCACTTCAAGCACATAAATATCTTCACCTTTAACGGCAAATTGAACATTCATTAATCCACGTACTTTCAAAGCAAACGCCATGGCTTCTGTTTGGCGACGAATTTCATCTTGAATATGCGCTGGCACTGTGTAAGGTGGCAATGAACAAGCTGAGTCACCCGAGTGAATACCAGCCTGCTCAATGTGCTCCATCAAGCCACCAATCACGACCTGTTCACCATCACAAATGGCGTCGACATCGAGCTCTGTAGCATCATCTAGGAAGCGATCTAGCAAGACGGGGGAATCATTGGAAACCTGAACCGCTTCACGCATGTAACGTGATAAGTCTTTCTCACTATAGACAATTTCCATAGCACGCCCCCCTAACACATAAGACGGACGAACGACCAACGGATAGCCAATTTCATCGGCTAGGGTGAGCGCCTGTTCTGGTGTGCGAGCGGTACGGTTAGCTGGTTGGCGCAAGCCCAATTCTTGCAGTAACTTCTGGAATCGCTCACGGTCTTCTGCTAAGTCGATTGAGTCGGGCGATGTACCAATGATAGGTACGCCCGCTGCTTCTAAATCACGCGACAATTTCAGTGGTGTTTGACCACCATACTGAACAATAACGCCTTCTGGCTTCTCAACCGCCACAATTTCGAGAACATCTTCCAAGGTTAGGGGTTCAAAATATAAGCGATCCGAAGTGTCATAATCTGTCGAAACCGTTTCGGGATTACAGTTAACCATAATGGTCTCAAAACCATCTTCACGTAAGGCCATAGCCGCATGCACACAACAGTAATCAAACTCAATACCCTGACCAATGCGGTTAGGTCCGCCACCCAAAATCATGATTTTATGCTTATTGGTTGGTGCCGCTTCACAAGCCTGCTCATAGGTCGAATACAAATAAGCGGTATTGGTTGCAAACTCTGCCGCACAGGTATCCACGCGTTTGTAAACCGGCTTAACACCAAGGGTATGACGAAATTTACGTAAAAAAGCGCTGTCAGTATTCAATAGTTTAGCCAAGCGCATATCCGAAAAGCCCTTACGCTTCAACTTCAGCATACGATCTTTATCAAGCGCATCTAAGCCACCTGAAACGACCTTTTGCTCTTCACGCACAATATCTTCAACCTGCGCCAAGAACCAAGGATCTATAGAGCAAACCTCAAAGACTTCCTCTAAGCTCCAACCAAAACGGAAAGCATCAGCAAGGTACCATAAGCGGTCAGGACCTGGAGAGCGCAACTCATGACGCAAAATATCACGCACTGATTTGTCATCCATGCTGCTCAAGTCCAGCATAGGATCCAGACCTGTTTTACCTGTTTCTAAACCACGAATCGCTTTTTGCAATGACTCTTGGAAGGTACGACCCATGGCCATTACTTCACCAACCGATTTCATCTGTGTCGATAAACGAGGCTCTGCTTGTGGGAACTTCTCAAAGGTAAAGCGAGGGATTTTGGTCACAACATAGTCAATCGACGGCTCAAAAGAAGCAGGCGTTAACCCACCCGTAATGTCGTTGGTAAGTTCGTCTAAGGTGTAACCAATCGCCAACTTCGCCGCCACTTTAGCAATGGGGAATCCTGTTGCTTTGGATGCTAAAGCTGATGAACGTGAGACACGTGGATTCATCTCAATGACAATCATACGACCATCTTTAGGATTTATGGCAAACTGCACATTGGAACCTCCGGTTTCAACGCCAATTTCACGCAAAATCGCAATCGAAGCATTACGCATGATTTGATATTCTTTATCAGTCAGCGTTTGCGCTGGTGCAACCGTGATTGAGTCACCCGTATGCACGCCCATGGGGTCAAAGTTCTCAATCGAACAAACAATAATACAATTGTCTTTGGCGTCACGCACCACTTCCATTTCGTATTCTTTCCAGCCCAAAATGGATTCTTCAATCAACAACTCGTTGGTTGGTGACATGTACAAACCATGCTTACAAATTTGTTCAAATTCGTCTTTATTGTAAGCGATGCCACCACCCGTACCACCTAAGGTAAACGAAGGACGAATGACGGTTGGAAAACCAACTCGTTGCTGAATGGCCCATGCTTCATCTAAACTATGTGCAATACCAGAGTCAGGTACATCAATACCAATTTTGAGCATGGCTTGGCGGAACTTTTCACGATCCTCACCCTTGTCAATAGCCTCTGGCTTAGCACCAATCAATTCAACATTGAACTTTTCTAAAACACCATGACGCCATAAATCTAACGCACAATTCAAGGCCGTCTGACCACCCATAGTCGGTAATAACGCATCAGGGCGCTCTTTTTCGATGATATTCGCTACCGTTTGCCACGTAATGGCTTCAATGTAAGTGGCATCAGCCATATCCGGATCAGTCATGATGGTAGCCGGGTTAGAGTTAACTAGCAACACGCGATAACCTTCTTCACGCAAGGCTTTGCAGGCTTGAACACCTGAGTAGTCGAATTCACATGCCTGACCAATGACAATCGGGCCGGCACCAATAATTAATACGCTTTTAATATCTGTTCTTTTCGGCATCGTCTTATTCCTTGTGATAGCTCGAGTTAGGCGCGACGCGCAGCCATGTTGGCAATAAATTCATCAAACAGGTAGGCTAAATCATGAGGACCTGGACTGGCTTCGGGGTGTCCCTGAAAGCTGAAAAAAGGCTTATCAGCAAAGCGGATACCTTGATTTGATTGATCAAATAACGAACGATGCGTCGCCTCAACACCAACAGGAAGTGTAGATTCATCGACAGCAAAACCATGGTTTTGCGCGGTAATTAATACTTTTCCTGAACGCATATCTTGCACAGGGTGATTACCGCCATGATGACCAAACTTCATTTTCAGCGTTTTGGCACCCGCCGCTAATGCCAACAATTGATGCCCCAAACAAATACCATAAATTGGCGTATCACCTTGAATCAATTCTGCAATCGACTCAATCGCATAACCACAAGCAGCAGGATCGCCCGGACCATTCGATAAGAAAATACCATCAGGATTCAAGGCCTTCACGTCAGCCGCTGAGGTATCAGCAGGCACAATAGTCAATCGGCAACCACGCTCAGTTAACATGCGCAAAATGTTGGTTTTGACACCATAATCATAAGCAACAACATGATAAGGCAAGTCCGCATCGTTTTTAATGGCAAAACCTTCACCTAAACGCCACTCACCTTCGCGGAAGCTATAGCTTTGCTGTGTTGTGACTTCGCTAGCCAAATCCATTCCATTGAGACCTGCAAAGGCTTGCGCTTTAGCAATGGCAGCTTCGGCATCTATATCATCGCCTGCGACAATAACACCGTTTTGAGCGCCTTTTTCACGCAACAGGCGCGTTAACTCACGCGTATCTATGTCAGCAATCGCCACCACATTTTGCTGCACTAAATAGTCAGCTAAGGAGCGTTGGGCACGAAAACTGGAATGTGTTAAGGGCAGATCGCGAATAATCAAACCGCTTGCCATGACGCCTTGACTTTCGCTGTCTTCATCATTGACGCCCACATTACCAATATGCGGATAGGTTAGCGTCACTAACTGACGAAAATACGAAGGATCCGTCAAGATTTCTTGATACCCTGTCATTGAGGTATTAAACACGACCTCTCCTACCGTTTCTCCTGGTGCGCCGATTGACTCGCCCCAGAACAAACTGCCATCTGCCAATGCCAGTAACGCTTTCATCTACCCACTTCCCTATCTCTTTAACCCGAATGTCCTAATAATGCCCAAAATTGCGATACAAAAAAACGGAGAAGGCAGAGCCAACTCCGTTTTTAACTTATTCTGTGATGTGACCCCTTGTTGTCAACACGTCTTTAGTACTCCGCTAATTTTGCTCATTATAGCGCAAAAAAAGCCCTTTAGTCCAGTTGAATTATCTCAAACCCAACACATCCTGCATATCGTAAAGACCCGCTGGTTGATGCGCTAACCAGTGCGCTGCTCTAACCGCTCCTTGTGCAAAGGTCAGACGAGACGAAGCCTTATGCGTCAGTTCTACCCGTTCACCCAGGCCAGCAAATAACACCGTATGATCCCCGACGACATCACCACCACGAACCGTAGCGAAGCCAATTTGTTGTGCTGGACGCTCGCCGGTGATACCCTCTCGACCATAGACGGCACACTGATTCAAATCCCAACCTAAGGCATCGGCAGCGGCTTGACCCAAGCGTAATGCCGTACCTGAGGGTGCGTCAACCTTATAGCGATGATGGGCTTCGATCACCTCAATATCATAATCAGTTAGTACCTGAGCAGCCTTAGCCACCAAACCCAACAACAAGTTAACGCCCACACTAAAATTAGGTGCAAAAACAATGGGAATCTGTTGAGCTGCGGCTTGCATTTCAGTCAATTCAGCCGCCGAAAAACCCGTTGTACCGATTACCATAGGCTTTTTAGCGCTAACGCAAGCATTCATATAAGCCATAGTCGCTTCTGGACGGGTAAAATCAATCAATACATCAAACAAACTGGTATCAAGACTATCTTGCATAGGAAGATCCAAACGACCAAATCCTGTCACTTCACCTGCATCTAGACCAGTTAAGGCGGAACCCTGACGTACAAAAGCAGCCGACAATAATGACGACTTATCCTCTTGAACGGCTTGAACAAGCGCACGTCCCATTCGTCCATTAACGCCCACCAGTGCAATTTTCTGTGTCATCTTATTTCCTTATTAATCTTAATCCTATTGGCGTTATTTCAATCTGCCCGATTATTTGGCGTACCTTAATAATACCGATGAACGCGCATTTTGACGATTGGTAAAAATAATCAGCACATTGCGCTGCTGTGGTGGTAAAGCAACGAGATGTGCGCCATTAAGCCGTCCTTTATAGTAAGAACGCTTTTCAGCATCTTCAGCCGAAAACAACTCTAAATTACTATGTGCCTTGAGCGTAAACAAGACACCGCCTTGTTCTGGCTTATACTCCACTTTTTCCAAAATACCCTTCGGATCCATCACAGTCCATCCCGAAGGAAGAATAACACTTTGCGAGGGGACAGGCTTGACTGCTTCAGGTTTCACAACAGGAGCCGGAAAGACAGGCTTCCTCTCACTTGGAACAACAACGGGAGCCTTGGGCGCATCTGATTTTTCTGCTGGTGGCGGCACACAAGCACTGAGCAATAATAATGCAACCAGAATGAGGTAACGCAAATTCATACATTATTCCTTATTAACAACGACAAGAATAGGCATTATTTTAACGCTAAACAAGGTTAGGGTCATGGATTAATTAACAGAAAAATCTCCAATTCACCAAGTCCTTTATCGCAAAACAAAAAAGGAGGCCTTGAAACCTCCTTTTTATGCGTCTCACAGAGTCGTTTATTTCAGAGCATCGTTAATAAACGATTTCACCGAATCTAACCAACTATGTGATTTCGGATTGTGAGTTGCCCCTTTTACCGACAAACTGGCTTCAAACTGACGCAATAGGTCTTGTTGCTCATTCGTCAAATTAACAGGTGTCTCCAAATGCACTTGGCAAATCAAATCGCCCTGACGCCCAGAACGAACTGACTTCACCCCTTTACCAGCAATTTTAAACTTACGTCCAGTTTGTGTTCCCGCTGGAATCTTTAGATTCACACGGCCATCAAGTGTGGGGACTTCAATTTCACCACCCAAAGCGGCTGTCGTGAACGACAAAGGCATTTCACAAAAGAGTGTATCACCTTGACGCTTAAAGATGGCATGAGGCTGAAGACTGATACGAACATAAAGATCACCCGGTGGCGCCCCTACATCCCCAGCTTCACCTTGTCCACTTAAACGGATGCGATCACCCTCATCCACTCCTGCTGGGATACTGACGGTGAGTGTTTTGTTACGGGTAACAAAACCTTCTCCATGACATTTCGAACAGGGTTTCTTAATGATTTTGCCTTTACCATGACAGGTATGACAGGTACGTTCGACAACAAAGAAACCTTGTTGCACACGTACCTTGCCAAGACCACCACAGGTCGGACAGGTCTCGACACTAGAACCATCCGCAGCACCCGTGCCATGACAAGCGTCACAGACTTCTCGACGCGGCACTTGAATGTCAATCTTAGCACCATTGACAGCTTGTTCTAGCGTCAGGGTTAGACGATATTCAAGATCGTCACCGGGACGGGGACCATTAAATCCACGACCACCGCCACCAAAAATGTCGGAGAAGATGTCACCAAAACCGCCGAAACCACCACCGAAACCTTGTCCGCTACCAAAACCACCAGCAGAACCATCAACACCGGCATGACCAAACTGGTCATAAGCAGAACGCTTCTGTGCATCCGACAGAATTTCGTAGGCTTCTTTGATCTCTTTGAACTTTTCTTCAGCAGAAGCGTCACCCGGATTGCGATCCGGGTGATATTTCATGGCGAACTTTTTGTAGGCTCGTTTAATTTCGTCTTCGGAGGCTGTTCGAGACAGCCCCAAGACTTCGTAATAATCCTTTTTTGCCATTGGATTTTACTTCTTCACTTCCTCGAACTCAGCATCAACGATGTCATCATCGCCACCTTTGTTCGGTTCGCTTGTGTTAGCTTCGTGTGCCTGAGCACCCGCTGCACCCGCATCGCCTTGGGCGTAAGCTTTTTCAGCAATACCATGACTCACTTTTGCTAAGGCTTCAGTTTTAGCAGTAATCGCGTCTTTGTCATCACCTTTCATAGCTTCTTCCAAAGCTTTCACTGCCGCCTCAACGGCTGCTTTTTCTTCAGCGGTAACTTTATCGTCACCCAACTCTTTCACCGACTTATTCACTGAGTGAATCAGGCTGTCTGCTTGGTTACGCGCATCCACTAACTCACGTAGTTTTTTGTCTTCTTCAGCATGTGCTTCGGCATCACGCACCATTTTTTCAATCTCAGCTTCCGACAAACCTGAGCTAGCTTTAATAACAATTGACTGTTCCTTGTTAGTAGCCTTGTCTTTCGCCGATACGTTCAAAATACCGTTAGCGTCAATATCGAAAGTCACTTCAATCTGTGGCATGCCACGTGGCGCAGGCGGGATGTCTGACAAGTCAAAACGACCTAATGACTTGTTACCACTCGCCATTTCACGCTCACCTTGCAGCACATGAATGGTCACCGCCGACTGATTATCGTCTGCAGTTGAGAATATTTGCGACTTACGCGTCGGAATAGTGGTGTTTTTCTCAATGAGTTTGGTCATCACACCACCCATGGTTTCGATACCGAGTGACAAAGGTGTGACGTCTAACAACAACACATCTTTAACCGAACCTGCTAACACGCCACCCTGAATAGCCGCACCAATAGCAACCGCTTCGTCTGGGTTAACGTCTTTACGAGGCTCTTTACCAAAAAAGTCTTTAACCGCTTTTTGTACCAACGGGATGCGCGTAGATCCACCAACCAAGATCACTTCATCAATCTCAGCAGCCGATAAACCCGCATCCTTCAGTGCAATGCGGCAAGGCTCGATGGATTTTTTCACCAAGTCCTCAATAAGCGATTCAAACTTAGCACGCGTAATGCGCATATTTAAGTGCTTAGGACCTGAAGCATCAGCAGTGATGTAAGGCAAATTGATGTCTGTTTGCTCACGTGACGACAATTCGATCTTCGCTTTTTCTGCAGCTTCGCGCAGACGTTGTAAAGCCAAAGGATCGTTCTTCAAATCAACGCCTTGCTCTTTCTTAAACTCAGTGACGATATGTTCAATCAGCAACTGGTCAAAGTCTTCACCACCCAAGAAGGTATCACCATTGGTTGCCAAGACTTCAACTTGTTTGTCGCCATCCAGATCGGCAATTTCAATAATTGAAACGTCGAAAGTACCACCACCCAAGTCGTAAACAACAATTTTGCTGTCACCCTTAGATTTTTTATCGACACCATAAGCTAACGCAGCTGCTGTTGGCTCGTTAATGATACGTTTCACTTCCAGACCCGCAATTTTACCGGCATCTTTAGTCGCTTGACGTTGTGCATCATTAAAGTAAGCAGGCACTGTAATCACTGCTTCAGTGACTGGCTCACCCAAATAGTCTTCAGCGGTTTTTTTCATTTTCATGAGCACGCGTGCTGAAATCTCTGGAGGCGCCATCTTTTTGCCATGAACTTCAACCCAAGCATCGCCATTATCCGCTTTAACAATGCTGTAAGGAACCATTTCGATGTCACGCTGCACTTCTTTATCGTTAAACTTACGACCAATTAAACGCTTGACAGCATGCATGGTATTTTTAGGGTTAGTAATCGCCTGACGCTTCGCAGTTTCACCCACTAACACTTCATCATCGTTAGTGAATGCAACGATTGACGGGGTGGTACGGGCGCCTTCGCTATTTTCGATAACTTTAACATTGCCGCCATCCATTACCGCAACACATGAGTTTGTTGTACCTAAGTCAATACCAATAATTTTTGCCATGTTTTATATACTCCTAAAAATTCAATTATCCGTTGAAGGCTTTATGGTGACGGATGAGTTAACTTTCAAGTCGTTAACCATCCTATTTTTTGATTGTTACGCAGCGGCTGAGGAAACCACCACGCGAGCGGGACGCACCACACGCCCATGCAATTTGTAACCTTTTTGCACCGTAAACATGACTGTGTTGGGTTCATGCTCTTTGCTAGGCTGCATGGTCATCGCTTCGTGCTCTTGCGGGTTAAAAGGGTGCCCCGTCGGATCAACCGCTTCCACATGGAAACGTGCCATCACGTCTTGGAACATTTTTAACGTCATTTCTAAACCTTGACGGATTGTATCCTGCTCGTTAACGGCTTGATTAGACGCCTGCAAACCCATTTCCATGCTGTCTAAGACGGGGATAAGGTCGTTAATGAAACGCTCTAAAGCAAACTTTTTCGCATTATCAATTTCACGTTCAGTACGACGACGCAAATTTTCCATATCTGCCTGCAAACGCAACAGACTATCAAAATGTTGCGCTGCCTGCGCCCGAGCTTCGACTAAAAGTGTTTGAACATCTTGTTCAACGGATGTTTGTTCATTCGATTCGGTCACATTCGATTCGGTCGCAACATCTTCATGGCTTTCTACGGCTTCATTTTGCTCGTTTGTCGTACTCATAAAACCTCCCTAACATGGTCACATTCATTAAAACATAGTCTCTATGGGGTTAACAAAATGACTTTTCAAGGGTCAAGCAAGCATTTACCTGATAATCAATTGACACTCATTTGAGTAAACCTCAACCCAAGGAGACTTTTCAAATAGGTTCATGAGTAACTAGAATAGATGCGGTTTGCTCAAAATAGCCAAACCATCACGAAACAACCAACAAGAGTTACAGCAACCATGCTTCCTTCCCTTTTAGCCTCGCCACGCCTGCTTACTCAATTGCTGGTAACTACAATTTTATTGCATCTACTCATTGCCGTTATAACGCCCCTAACGGTTGATGAAGCCCATTATGCTCTATACGGACAGTTTCTTGACTGGAGTTATTTTGATCATCCCCCTTTAGTTGGCTGGCTTCAAGCACTGGCGCTCCAAATTGGTGAGAATGAATGGCAACTGCGTCTTTGGGCATTATTGAGCTATGCGCTGAGCTTGTGGTTAATTCATGGTTATACACGCTATCTCACGCATTCTTTAACGAGTGCCAACCTCGCCGCTTTGTTATTTTGCGCTATGCCCATCCTTCATGTCCTGGGCATCGGGCTAGTTCCAGACACGTTATTGCTTCCCTTATCCATTGCCCTCATTTGGCGGGCACAACAGACATTAGAAAAACCAACGACACGCAATTGGCTAATCATTGGTCTATTGCTGGGTCTCAGTGCGCTGAGTAAATATACCGCCGCTCTCTTTGCTATCGGATTGTTGTTGGTACTATTAACCAGTACACACAGTTGGCGTTGGTTCATCAAAGCTCGCTTTTGGCTGGCTGTGTTCGTAGCTGGCCTATTGAGTTTGCCCATTTTTTACTGGAATATGCAACACGATTGGATCTCGATTCACTACCAACTCAATCATGGACGACCTGCACAAGACTTTGAATGGTTGAATGTTGGACAAAGCCAACTCAGTCAACTATTCCTCTACACACCCTTAATTTGGTTCAGTGCATGGCTGAGCCTGCTTGCATTCAAAGAATGGTGGCAACCCATAGCCTATCGTCAATTGCTACTTTTTGTGTTGCCTGCACTCATCATATTTACCATTTCTTCTGGTAAAGAACCCAGCCTACCCCATTGGTTGGCTTTCTTTTATGTATTGCTATTACCCTTAATGGCACATCAACTAATCAACCAACAATCGGCTTGGATAAAGAAACTGCTAACAGCTAATCTGATCTATGGGTTTACATTCACACTTTTGGTGTTGACCCTATCGCTTTTTCCCAAACTAACCGAGCACTGGTCACCCAACCCGACACAAGACTTGATTGGTTGGAAACAAGCCGCCGAAATTGGTCAAGCGCTGCGCCAAACTGACGAATCCTTGATCGTCAGTCATTGGGTCGATGCCAGTCGTATTGCTTGGTACGCCAGACCGACGCCAGTAGTTGTCATGGATGAGCGTTACGATCAATTCGATATTTGGTTTGGTTCACCCAATACCGATACTCATGGTATATTGATTCTACCTCCTGACCGCCCAGAGCAAAGTTGGCATTCTTACTTTCAGCAGTGTCAACGCTTGGCACATAGTGGGGATGGTTTCCAATTCTTTCGTTGCAAACAGGCAAAGCTTAGTTAATGCCTACAAAACATATCTAAGCGCATATACCACCATTTCGGGACTCGACTGATTGGATGCTTATCATTATCTAAAATCCCTGTAGCTCATTGATGACTGAGATACTCGCCTTCCTGCAACAAGAGGCAATCATAGCATGAACATTCAGCCTAATGCTCGCAATACCCCAAAAATCGGAGAGGAAAGGCAAGCCGACAAAGGTTCAGGCACGATAATCCCCTTATTGTGATAGCTTTTTAGCAGTTTAATGCATCAAATGCTACCAAATTCCGTGCATTGGTATTGAATACCAATCCCAGTTGAATGATCTTTTTACCCTGTTCTTGTTGCAC
>JACXUY010000054.1 GCA_014763665.1 Gammaproteobacteria bacterium | reverse complement strand
GGCATTATCGGTGTGGGGCGAACCTAATCAGCTGCGCCACAGTTGGCGTGCCACGGCCAACGGTTTAGAAGGCACAGCATTAGCGCATAACGATGCCTTACTGGCGCTCGATGAAATGGGTGAAGTTGACCCCAAAGAAGCAGGCGACGTCGCTTATATGCTTGCCAATGGCCAAGGTAAAACCCGTGCAGGCAAATACGGTGAAATGCGCTTACCCGCCCGTTGGCGCTTGGTGTTTTTATCCACTGGCGAAGTGACGCTCGAAAGCCACCTCGCCAGTATTGGCAAGCGCGTGAAAGCGGGGCAGCAAGTGCGCGTGATTGATCTCAGTGCCGATGCTGGTGCGCAAATGGGCGTGTTTAACCAGAGTCATGGTATGAACGCCGCCGATTTAGCCGACCACCTAAAACAACAAAGTCGCCAACATTACGGCAGCTTGGCTTTGGACTGGTTACGTTATTTAACGCAGCACAGCGCACAGGTGCGACCCGTTTTCCAAAACGTACGCCAACGTTTTTTAGCTAGCTTACCAACCGAGGCTGACGGCCAAGTGCGCCGGGTCGCCGAAAAGTTTGCCTTACTGGCCAGTGCTGGGTTGTTAGCCATTCAAGCCAAAGTACTCGATTGGTCTGCCCAAAGTGTCGAAGCCGCTTGTTTAAGCCTGCTTAACCAATGGATACTTGCCCGCGGTGGTGTGGCCGCCAATGAAGACCAACAAGCGATTCGCCAAGTGCGTAGCTTTATTGAACAGCATGGCGAAAGCCGCTTTACACCTAAACAAATCGGTTACAGCAGTCAAGTACGCCAGCGTGCAGGTTGGCTTGATACTACTGGCCCACAAACCCTTTACCTGTTTTACCCAACTGGCTGGCGTGAAGCCACCGAAGGCCTAAGCCCAGATCGCGCCGCCAAAGCACTGATGGCCGCAGGCTACCTAGTCCCCGATGGTAATCGGCCACAGCGCAAAGTCAGCCTGCCCGACAACACCCGCCCACGAATGTACTGCGTGAAAGGCTGCATCTTGGATGACTAAAATGGCGATGAATTCTGTGTAGGCTTGTCGCCTTGCAGTGAACCGCCAGTCAACATATGGACTGGGTTAAGTTTGAAGTCCATTGCAAACAAGACCGCTAGAGTACTGGCTGTGTACTTAGCTATTCGATACAGCGTATCGACTATATCAGTGCCATTTCCAGTTTATGTTTTCGCTTCACCCAATCTGGTAGAGAGCGTTCGAGCAAACGATAAAACTCTGGGCCGTGGTTGTGGTGCTCTAGGTGACACAGTTCATGAATGATCACGTACTCAATACACTCTTTCGGTGCTTTAATCAGATCACGGTTTAAGGTCAGTGTTCCGCTTTTTGATAGACTGCCCCAGCGCTTTTTGAGTTGCATGATTTTAATTTTTGGCTTGTCTGTATCTGAATGTTTAAACTTGTCCCAACAATCCGAAAACACATTATTTAAATGAAAATCGGCTTTTTCTTGATACCAATCACTCAGTAGCGACTCCACATGGTCTGGTTTACCATTGGCAGACGTTACCCAAAAAAAACCCGCTTTCAGCGCCACACCGTTGTCAGTGCCTACTTCAATTTTTAGCCGATACTTCTTACCGAGATACAAATGGCTTTCACCACTTACGTATTTGCGAGAAGGGGTTCTTGGGTCAAACTGGTCAAAGTAGCGAATTTGACGTTTGATCCACCGAGCTCGCTTTTTCACCTTAGCTTCAATGGCCTCACGTTCGGTGCCTTCAGGGGCTTTCACAAAAACTGATTTATCAGGGTGAACTGATATTTCCAGCGACTTGCGTTTAGAAAAAGCCAGCTGAAAGGGGATTTCTCCCCCTCCGTATACAACCGCTAGCTTTTCAGTGCTTGCCGCGGGTATCTCAGCCTGCTTGATGGTTGACGACATCAAGAATGCCTCCGATGCTTCGCAACTTGCATGGTTTTCTCAATGATTTCGTCCATTTGCTCTAGGCTCAGCGTCACGCCGTACTGCTCTTTGACTTCGTCATAAAGAAAATCGTCAATATCATTCATCGCTGTTTTTTGAACGTCGGCATCGTCCCAAAAATCGACCTTCCAATGAGCATCAATGATTTTTTGTATCGCTAACGATGTTTGTGCCGCAATCGCATCAAGCTGAGCATCATCTAACTCGTTGAGTGTCGCGACTTGCTGAAACTGCGGTTTAATCAAGCCAAAGTAGGCACACGCTTCGTCGTTTTCACGAATGCAATCAGGCATATCATCATGCTGCTTCGTGGCCACTTTGTTACGAATATCAATCACTCGGTTGAGATATTCTAAGTCTGAGATGCGCTTGGCCTTAAAGTCATCAATAGCGGCTTGGATCAGCTTCGAAAACTTCTCATAAAACGCCGGGTCTTCGTCCATATTCTCCGAAATGCTACGCTTCGTGGCGTGGGCGATGGTGTCCGCTTTTGATGCCGTGGTTTTAGTTTGATAAACCCCTTGCTCTTCTTTCACGGCGGTAAACATTTTTTCATCAAAGATATTCACGGGCTCGTTAAGCTGAGTTACCTCATTAGCCTGAATATGGGTATCCAACAGCTTTTTAATTTTCGGCTCGTAATCGCGATAATCAATCGCCTCGGCGTAACGCAATTTAACCGCCGCCTTTAAGTTCTGAAAACGTTTTAAATCGTTTTTATAAGTTTGTAGCTTGTTCTCATCAGAGTTCATGATGAACTGCTCAGACGATAAAGCGATGGCTAAAGATTTACTGTATGCCGATAAACATTCGTAAAACTCTTCACGCAACTCGTCATCGGCCAACAACACCTCATAGGCTTCTTCGTCTTTTGAGTTTTTAACGGCTTTAAACAAATCCCACAGGTCAGAGTAACGCTGTGGCAGCTTAAACACTTCTTCATTGATGGAGGTAAGCGTGCCTGTTAAGTCATCTTCGTCAAACCCTTCAAAGGCTTCATACATGGTTAGGGCTTTATCCAGCTCGCCCAATACGCTGGCATAGTCGATGATATAGCCAAACTCTTTGCCTTCGTACAGGCGGTTAACCCGAGCGATGGCCTGTAATAGCGTGTGCTCTCGCAGGGTTCGGCATAGATACAGCACGGTGTTGCGCGGTGCATCAAAACCGGTTAATAGCTTATCCACCACAATGAGTATTTCAGGGTCATCACCGTATTTAAACTGATTGATGATTTGCTTGGTGTACTCTTCTTCAGAGCCAAAGCGCTTCATCATTTTGTCCCAGAATTTACCCACTTCGTCGGTTGGCCCTTCGTCCACTTCGTCGTGGCCTTCGCGGGTATCAGGGCCAGAAATCACTACCTCTGTGGTGACGGTGCCAATCTCTTGCAAAAACTGCTGGTACTTTAATGCGGCCTGTTTACCTGGGGCAACCAGCTGAGCCTTAAAGCCGGTGCCTTGCCAGTTCGCACGAAAATGCTCGCTGATATCAAAGGCGCGCATGTAAATCACCTGATCAGCTTTGTTTAGCATTTCAGCGCGGGCGTATTTCTTTTTAAGGTCGGCCTTTTGCTCTTTGCTTAAATCGGCGGTGTGGCGCTCAAACCAGAGATCGATAGCCGACTGATTCTGCTCCATCTCAACGTGTCGGCCTTCGTACAGCAGTGGCAATACCGCTTCGTCGGCGACCGCTTGTTTAATGGTGTAGTGCGGCTCAATCAGGCCACCAAATTTGGCAAAGTTGTTCTTTTCTTTTTTCAGCAGTGGCGTACCGGTAAAGCCAAGAAAACAGGCATTGGGCAACATTTGGCGCATTCGGGCCGCCAATGAGCCGAAGTTAGTGCGGTGGCTTTCATCGACTAATACAAAAATATCGTGCGACTCATCAACAAACTTCTCGGCCACCCAGCCTTTGTCAAATTTGTGGATCAGTGTGGTGATCAGACCCACTTTGTTTTTCAGGTGCTTAACTAAGTTTCGGCCAGACGTGGCACGTTCGCGGCTTAAACCACAGGCCGCAAAGGTATTACCCAGTTGTTTATCAAGATCATCGCGGTCGGTAACCAAAATGATTCTTGGATTGATAAGCTGCGGCTCTAGCGCCATAGCGCGGGTGAGCATCACCATGGTGAGCGACTTACCCGAGCCTTGGGTATGCCAAATAACACCCCCTTGGCGGTTTTCTTTTGCATCATTGCCTTTATTGGTCAAACGCTTAATTCGGGCGATAGTCGCTTTAATCACAAAATATTGCTGATAGCGGGCTACTTTCTTAATGCCGCCATCAAACAGGGTAAAGCGATACACCAAATCTAATAAACGCTCTGGGCGGCACAGGCTGTGAATGGCGTTGTCTTGTTCCGTCACCAAGCGTTTACCTTCGGCCTCTAGTGCATCAAAAAATGGCCGTGCGGCAGCAAACTCACCACTGAATAGCTGTGCTTTAGTGTCTTCGCTCAAGGAGGTATTTACGCCTTTATCGACATCGGCGGGTTTATCTTCCTGCTCTTTCCACACGCCCCAAAACTTCTTAGGTGTGCCAGCTGTGGCGTATTGGGCGGCGTTTTTATTCACTGCCAACACTTGCTGCACATAAGTAAACAAGCGCGGAATATAGTCATCACCCTGGTTACGAATATTTTGTGATACGGCTTGCTCTACATCCACTTTTGGTGATTTACATTCAATCACGCTAAAGGGAATACCATTGACAAACAGGACGATATCGGGGCGCACGGTATCGGTGCTGCGTGCGCGCTCAACCGAGAACTCAGCGACTACATGAAAGCTGTTATTGCTCGGGTTTTTCCAATCAATGTAATTGAGGGTAAAGCTTTTTGAATCCCCCTCAATGGTTTGCTCCATGGCTGAGCCTAAGGTGATTAAATCGTAAATCGACTCATTGGTTTTTTGCAGGCCATCAAACTTAATATTTTTGAGCTTTTGGATCGCGGTTTGAATGTTCTCTTCGCTAAACAGATACTCGCCACCTTTATAGTTAATGCGATTAATCTTTTTTAGCTGCTGACGTAGCACCCCTTCCAAAATCACATTGGCACTGCGCCCACCCCGTTCAGCCAGCGCTTGTTCTGGAGTGAGGTATTGGTAACCCAAATTGATCAACTGTTGCAGGGCAGGAATTTGCGACAAGTACTTTTCGTTAAACTCAAAGCCCGAAGGCTCCGAGTTTGCTGCGTAATTGACAGGCGGTGTGCTCATGCGCTTGCCTCCTGATAAGTCTCCTCAGAGAGGTGCTGAGAACTACCAACTTGCCACTCACCAGTAAGCAGCTTTTGCATCAGACCGCGTTTTTGGCTGCGGTATTGCTCTAAGGTGTTTTTGAGTAAACTGATTTCCTTTTGAGCAAGGTTGAGCTTGTAGGTTACGTCTTTTTGCACGTCCATTGCTGGCAATGGGATATCAATTGCGCCAAGATCTTTAAAACTAACTGTCTCACGTACGCTACCCTGAGCACTGTTCTTAATACGTTGGCGTGCTTCACTTGAATTGACCCAGTGCAAAAAGTAGTCGCTACATACCTTTTTCGTATCTAGTTTAAACACGACGTACATTGGGCTTAAAATGCCGTTTTCCCAGTCGTCAAGACGAGCAATAGAGCCCACATTGATTCGAGACGGGTTATAAGCGTATTGACCTTGTTCAACGACTTTGTAATTTGACACGTTCGCGCTGGCCACGCGTCGCTCAAATTGCTCTTCTGGCAACACAAAACCACTATGATTTGTCACGCTTAAAACGCGTTCAATCGTGCTGCTTTTATTGCGTCTAGAAACCTCTGTCATCAAGCCTGAAGCTGCGGTGCGTTTATGACCAGCTCGGTTGATCAAGTTAGAAGTTAACCACTCAAACTGCTTTTCCTTGGCCGTAATTAACGCCTCTGTTTTTTCGATGGCGTTGTCCCATTCAGACAAAACCCTAGAAATTTTCTTTTGTTCATCTAATGGTGGTAGCGGCACAAGCTCTTTTTTAAGATTTTTACCACTAATTACAGGAACAGCTCCGCTGTTACAAAATCGACCAAGGTCTTGAAACTCAAACCAGTAATAGAGGTACTCAAAGTAGCACTTCTCCTCATCGGTAACAGTTATCACTATGACGTTATCGTCTGTTACACAATCTTCGGTAAGGAGGAGTTTGTTATTTAATTTTAAGGCTGCTCCTACCCTAGGAAAAACAATACTGTTTGCGGGAAATGGAGTGGCCTTAATTTTTTCTAAAACATCATCATCTACATAGTTTTTAGTTCTATAGACATATTTTTTGTTACCCAAAGAGTTTAAGTCTGCAACTTTCACATACATCCATTTACCTTCAGCATTACCTTGGTAGGAGCGGCTAAATGTATATCCCTGTTTGATTGTCACTAAAGAACCGAGAGGAGATTCTGAAACTGAAGTCTTATTCATCACCAGCCTCCAACTTCTTCTGCGCACGCGCTAACTGGGGAATGCCTTTTTCTGGCGTGGGTAAATCCTCTGGCATAGTGCCGCCCAGTTCTTCAATGGTGGAGCGCACTTTGGCACCTACTTCAAAATGAGTTTGGTTAGCATGGGCTTTATTGCTAACCTGATCGCGCTTTAGTTTCTCTTCCGTTTGCGTGGCGCGGAACAGGTTAGCGGCAAGCTCGGTACTGCCCATGTGTTGTTGCGCGACCTTATTTCCCACTTGGGAAAAATGGTGTGTTGTGTTTAACATCATTTTTCCTCCTTAGCATCTTTGGGTAGCTCCGCCGCTTTGATCAGGCGTTTTTCATCGGATTTCACTCGGCGTTCTAGCTTTTTTAGGTCTTCTTCAGCAGGCAATTCCTCTGGCTTAATGCCACGTTCTGCGAGCATGTCGCGCAGGCTTTTGTTGTTTTGCACGTGTTCATCAGTAATCGAACGTTCACCTTGCAGATCATTTTGGCGCACGTTGTGATTTGTGATTTCGGTGGCTAGGTTTTTGGCAGCGATGGTCACCGTCGGCAAAAAGTCAGCCAAAGCACGGCTTTTGGGCACGCTGAGCTTATTCTTCATGCTTAGGGTAGTATTACCGCCAAACAATGCAGCATCACCGCGCGAACGAATGCGGCCGAAGCCTTTATCGTCGACACCGCGCTCATAAATATTTTTAGACAGCTCTGTTTCTGACTCTCGAAGCTTCTCTCGCGCTTGAATGCGATCTTGCAGACGTAGCTGTTCTTCAATGAGTTCTTGCTTGCGCGTTTGCAAAGCAAAGTAGGTTTGAGCAAAGGCAATAGCGTCTTTGCGAGGGTTACCATTCTGCGCAATTAAATAGCAGGCGTAACGAGTGAGCATAATATCGTCAATTTCACGCTCTGCACCCGAGCCAATCACAACCATTTTGTTGACGGCAACAAAATGGTTTTCAACCTTACCGCCACTGTTTTCGCAGGCTTCCTTGGCCTTTTCTATTACTTTTAGAAAGTTACGCCACTCACTGTATTCAAGTAACTCTTGAAGATCGCGCGCGAACCAGTATTCAATGCCTGAATCCTCCCAAGTTTGGGAAATCTGATTAAAGCTCTGGTTCAGTTGAGTGATTAATTCTTGATTCATTCAGCCACCTCCATTGTGTTGTTTTGCGCTTCGTTAGGCACGATATCCTTTAACAGCGCCGCCATTTTGCTGCGAACATCGGCAAGTTCGCTTTCAAGGGCTGTGATCTCGGCCTGTACCGCCACAATATCGACCTCAATTTCTTCTTCGAAGGTATCGACGTAGCGCGGGATATTCAGGTTAAAGTCGTTCTCTTTGATCTCGTCAAAGGTGGCTAAATGGGCGTATTTTTCTACCTCTTCACGGGCCGTTACCGCCGCAACAATTTTGTCTAGGTGTTCATCCAGCAGGATGTTTTGGTTTTTCCCTGCTTGGTAATGGTCTTTACCGCTGGCATCGACAAATAGCACGTCTTTGCGGTGTTCATTGGCACCGCCTTTTTCACGCGAGCGGTCAAATATCAGGATTGCCACTGGAATGCCAGTACTTGGGAACAAGTTACCGGGCAAGCCGATCACGGCATCCAGTAGGTTTTCTTCAATCAGTTGTTGACGAATACGGCCTTCGGCTGCGCCTCTAAATAGGACACCATGAGGCACCACTACGGCAATGCGGCCTTCTTTTTCAACGGCGGCTTCGACCATGTGGCTGATAAAGGCAAAGTCGGCTTTTGATTTAGGCGGTAGCCCGCGCCAGTAGCGGTTGTATCTGTCAGATTCAACGTCTTCTGAACCCCATTTGTCGAGTGAAAACGGTGGGTTGGCAACCACGTTATCAAACTTCATCAGTCTGTCATTTTCGACCAACGCTGGAGAGGTAAGGGTGTTACACCACTCGATACGAGCAGAATCTGAGCCGTGCAAGAACATATTCATACGCGCAAGCGCCCAGGTACTGCCGTTGACTTCCATGCCGTAGAGTGAGTAATTGCGGTCGCCCACTTGGCGTGCGGCTTCAATCAATAAACCGGCTGAGCCACAGGCAGGGTCACAAATACGCGCCCCCGATTTTGGTGCGGACAGACGGGCTACTAGCTCAGAGACTTTATGGGGGGTGTAGAATTCACCGGCTTTTTTACCTGCATCGGAACCAAAGCGCTCAATAAGGTAGATGTAGGTATTACCAATCACATCTTCAGACACGCGCGACGGGCTCATGTCGAGTGCGGGCTTGTTGAAGTCGTCCAGCAAGGTTTTTAGGCGGCGGTTGCGGTCTTTGGTTTTACCCAAATTGGCTTCGCTGTTGAAGTCGATGTTACGGAACACACCTTCTAACTTGGCTTTGTTCGCGGTTTCAATATGCTCTAAAACAATGTTGATCAGCTCGCCAATGTTGGGTTCGTTTTTACGCTCTAACAATGAATAGTAGTTGGCCAAAAAGGTGTCGGTAACAACGGTTTTCTTCTCTTTGGTTGCTTTGTCTTCTACTTCTTCTGTGAGTTCTACTATTGGCAGTACAAAACGCTCGCGCTCAAGCTTACGTCTGATACGGACATCGTCGTCACCGTACTGCTTTTTATATTCTGCGTAGTGATCATTCCACACATCGGAGATGTATTTTACGAACAGCATTACTAGGATGTAGTCTTTGTATTGCGCAGGGTCTACCGCGCCACGGAAAGTATCGCATGCAGCCCATGCTGCATTGTTGATGTCTTTTTGTTGAATCTTGTCGTTCATATCATTAGTCATATAAATTCCTCAAATTTGGTCAGTGTCTATAAGGCGGGGCAGGCTATACCGATAGCGCCCCGCTGGCTGTAAGTTAAAAGGTTAAGAATCGAGTACGGCTGATTGAGTCCAGGTAATTGACCGCCCAAATGGAGGGTAAATCGATGTACTGTCCTTTATGGTGTACCGTGCAATGACGTCACCTTGCTCGTTTAGCTCTTCACATTCGTATGTATCAGTATCTTGGCCCTTTTTTTGCGACCACTGGCTACTTACGATGTTGAGGGTATGCGATTCAGGTATACCTATTTTCTTTTTGTATTCATCACTCATAAGGGCTCCTATCCTTTAATGTCTTTTGGGTCGTTACCGTGGCTATCTTTGCGTTGTATCTGGCCGTCTTTGCCATGTACAACAAGCTCAGAACCTTCGCGCTTGCTTTGCTCGCGCGCCGCAGCTTCGGCCTCTCGTTTGGTGCTGTGTACGCTTGAAGCGCGTTCGGCACCGCCTTTTTTGTTCGCCCATCCATCAGGATGTGGTACGACATGTCGGGTATTGCCCTTGCTTGATGATGTATTCTTTGCCATAATTTCGGCTCCTGTTTTTTGAAATGAAACGTGGATTAAAGTTTTGCTAAAAGTGCTGTCACACTTTCGGCTCGTCTAAACCCAGTAACTGTCATTACTGGGTATTCACTGCTAAATTCATTAATATTGCGTCAGTTAACACCTCCTTTTTCTTTGCTAACGTGTTCATTAGCTTCTGCTCGTTGATGGATAATTGGTAAATCTCAATGATCTTTTTCTGCACATCGAGACTAGGGACTAATATCTCCAGATCCTCAAGTGCAGGTTTGCCAATCATTCTTACCGCCGTTCCGGTTGCCTTACTTTGCAATACTGCTTGTGAAGTCGGTTGATTAATAAACCAGCATAAATACGCTGGCATAACCGAATCACTTCCAACTCGAATTCGCAACAGTGGCGCAGCGATAACAGCATCATTCAACTCTTGGTCAATCAATGCTGCCGTATTGGTTTGACCCCTAGAGCGAAAGGCTAAGTCGTTATGTTTAACTCTGTGATGATCCTTCAAATCTTGCATAGCAATCTGCACTAGCTCTTGGGCATTAACTCGGTTATCTTCAGTAAGATCCTTCATCTGAATAACAGAGATATTTCCATTAGCGTCTGGCTCAAGCTTTGACCTAAAAGAGTGTCCCATCTGTACAGAGGCAATATTTTTCAAATTAACTTTCATTGTTACCTCAAATGCGTTGTAATGGCGTTTCTGCAACTTGAGGATAAGCTTAAGCTGAGAATCACAAGCTGTCAAATTTTTATTTTGCAAAAACGTCGTTACTGTAAATTTGTTGTTTGAGTGGCGTTTGGAAATGCGTGAGTTGACCTGATACTTGGCTGTATTGATAGGTAAGAGTGGTCGTTGCCTGGTACCGACATTTATGTCGGTACCAGGTATCTTGCTGATAAAAAGAGTTAAATATTAAGAGACATATAATCAAGCTGGTAGAGCTGTACAAAACGCAACCATCTGAAAATTCCGAATAGTTCAAAGTGAAGCCTGAGTAAAAGCCTAGCGAACAACGGTCTAGCCAAAAATATTGAGTTATTTGACTTTTTGATATTAAAATCGCTCTAACAACACCCCTCCCGCTACCCGTTAGATCAGCGCCCTGTGAGGGGTTACTCTTTTTTAAGGGTTGGTGTCGTTTTCAGGCTTATGATTTTGGAGTGGCAATTTGTCACTTGTTGGTACCCTCATCATTGAGGGCACCAAAACTTGCTTTAATCCACACATCATTCTCCGGCCCACAAAGGTGGTGCAGTAGAGCTAGGTTTATCTGGTGGCTGATCACATTGCCGTTTCGTTTTTGGCTTTCTTTTCTTAAACCTCTCAGTAATAACCCCGTACATGATTTACCCATTTGCTCCGGCGAACTGGGCAGGCAAAAGGCGCGGTTTTGCTGTTTGGGGTGCAAGGTAGCGCGTTTTCCTGTTTTAGATAAAGGCGTGATGCACCAAAAAATACAGGCGTTGGCCGGTGTGTTTGCGTGCAATATGTTGGTTTGGCTCGTGTCATTCGCACATGCAGGTAACAAAACTAACCCGCCTTGCGCGTGGCCTTCAACCTCAGGTAAAGGTAGCCAATACAGGTTTGGCCATTGCTCGGGGCTCTGCCATTTTTCTACGATCACTTGCGCGCCAATGTTATTCAGCCATTGGTGAATCGGGCAGCCTAGCAGCTTGTCGGACTTTTTCGCCCCTATCGCCACCTCTGTGAATTGATCCTGCGAAGAAATTTCTTCGCTATTCTTTGGTAACATGTTGATTTA
>JACXUY010000053.1 GCA_014763665.1 Gammaproteobacteria bacterium | reverse complement strand
CTCATGGTTTGTTGGCGCAGTTGATCAACAGCGCGATTAAAGCGCGCCTGCTCATGCGATTGTCCAGCATAGATGCTGATTTCTTTGCGACCGCTAAGGGCTTCATCGAGAATTTGCGTCACCCGCCCCATGCTGGCTTGCACTTCGCTGCTTGAAGTGCGCATGAGCCCACTGGCTTTGCGAATAATCCACGAGGCAACTGGGGCGATGGCAATGATGAACAAGGTCAACTGCCAACTGGTGTAAAGTAAAAACCCCACCAAGCCTAAAATGATGAGGGTGTCACGAATAATGACAATCCACACTTCAGACAAGGCAGTCGCCACTTGGGTGACATCAAAGGTAACGCATGACAATAAATTGGCGCTGCCAATCTGTTGTTGTTTGTCGATGGGTAGGGTCATCATTTTAGCGAACATAGCACTGCGCAAATCAGCCATAGTAAGTTGAGCGACTCCTTGACTGACCACTTTAGCCACATATTCGGCCAAGCCTTTGACAACAAATACCGCCAATAATGCTAAGGGTACCCACATCATGGCTTGTTTGTCTTTGGCAATCAGGCTGTCATCGACAAGCGGTTGCATAAGGGCGGGGAGCATAGGCTCAAGGGCGGCAATCACCCCCATAGCCAGCAAGGCAACAAACACTAAACGCCAATGGGGGCGCAAACAGGTCAGCAGTCGGCGATAAAGTTGGCTACTGGTCATGCTTATTCGCGGTGTAAGAGTTTATCGGTGATGAAATTGCCCCACCAATTGCTGTGAAATTGCTTCGACAAGGCTTCATAATCGTAGACTTCGTCCACCCATTGCAAAAAGGGGAGTGGATTTTCCGTGTCACGTTGATAGCACAAATAGGCATCGAAAAAGAAGTCGATCATGCCGGTTTTGGCAAACTTAAAGTGACCATAGTACCAATCGAGTTCTTCAATGGCGGTTTCAACGGGAGTGTTTTCAATGAAAATACGACACAGGGTCGCCATGAGTCCGGCACGATCTGCGCCCGATTTACAGTGAAAAAGAATGGGGTATTCGACACTTTCTAATAAGGCTTTAGTGGCGCGAATAGCTTCTTTGCTGGGTAGGTCGCGCGAGAGCAAGCGATGGTCAATAAAGGTAATGCCGAGCTGGTCACAGGCTTCTTTTTCAAACAACCAAAAGCTCATGTCATCGTTGTGACCACGCAAGTTAATGATGGTTTTAATACCCTGTTCTTGCTGGTAGCGTTTAATTTGGCTGGGTGAAGGCTGACTAGAGCGAAACACGCCTGGCAGCACTTGGTAGAAATTATTGTAAGCAAGGCGAATAATGCCGTGGTCAACAAAATGGAGGTGCAGCCAAGAGACAAAACGCTGCCAAGGTTGATCGATGCGCATAGATTGCCTTAATAAAAGTAGCTTGCTGAGTGGTAGATAATGTCGCTTATGATAGCATATAAGCCAATAATACTGATGATTAAGGAAAGACGATGACTATTCGAAGCTTTCAGGGCGTGAGTCCCAGTGTGCCTGCCAGTGCCTATGTTGACGAACAAGCGGTGGTGATTGGTCGTGTTACCCTGGGTGAGCAAACCAATATTTGGCCCTGTGCTGTGGTGCGCGGTGATGTGAATGACATTCGCATTGGAGATAGAACCAATATTCAAGATGGCGCTGTGCTACACGTGGCGCACGAAGGCGAGCATGGCAAGGGTTATGCCTTGCTAATTGGTCGGGATGTGACTGTGGGTCATAATGCGACTGTGCATGCATGTACCATCGAAGATGAGGTGTTGATTGGCATGAATGCCACCATTTTAGATGGCGCTGTGGTGCCTAAACATTGTATCGTTGGCGCCAATGCCTTGGTACCGCCGGGCAAGCAGTTACAAAGCGGCTGGATGTACATGGGTATTCCTGCCAAGCCAGTGCGGGAACTGACAGAGCAGGAAATCGCTTTTTTCCGTTATTCAGCACAACATTATGTGAAGTTAATGCAAGCTTACCAGGCCGCACAGAGTGGGGGTTAGAACTCTTCCCACTCTTGGTTGTTAGTGCGACTGGATGCTGGCAGGGCAGGTTTAGTTGCTGACGGTTTTTGGCTATTCGCAATTGTTTTGACTGGTGCGTTCAATACGGCAATCTGTCCTGTCGCTAAGATGCGCGATTCTTCTGCTGTAATCGCATCGGTCGTTGCTTTAGCAGCCGCATGTAATTGTGCGATCTGTTCAGTGATCGCTTGGCTATGTTTGAGTTGTTGCAAGGATTGTGCCGTTTGCATCAGCTGTGTAAGAGCCTGATTGATTTCGGTTAAATTCGCTTCTGGTACACTGTTGCGCCATGCTGCTAAAGGGTCTTTGCTAACCTCTTGATTCGTTTCTAGCCCCAATAAGTCGGCAGCTACGTGCATACTCCATAGGCGAATAGCACGGCGACCAGCGGCAAAGCGGAAGTCATCGGTTTGGCGTGCATTCGCAAGCAGTTGGGTCATGAGTCCTGTACTAAATATGCTAACTGATTGACCCAAGCCATTCGCTGAGGAACTTGCCTCTTCAGAAGCGGCGGCTGTTTCTTCAATGAGCGCTGCAATTTGTTGTAGGCTGTCATCCAGTAGGGCAATGCCTTTATTGATTTCATCGACACCTTTAGCCGTATCACCGACGCCAACGCGCATACCGCCAATGGCACTGGTTAGTCCGGCTACGGAATGATTCATTTTATCAATGGCGGCGCTGGCGCTATTAAAGACTTCACCCCCTTGACGGATATCCGTAATGGTGGCATTGATAAGGTCTTTGATGTTTTTCGCTGCATCAGCTGATTTTCCAGCGAGGGCGCGTACTTCACCGGCAACGACGGCAAAGCCACGTCCATGTTCACCGGCACGTGCTGCTTCGACGGCTGCATTAAGAGCTAATAGGTTAGTTTGGAAAGCAATCCCATCAATTAAGCCAACAATTTCTTCGATTTGACGGCTTTTCTCTTGAATCTCACTCATCGCATTGCCGGCTTTACGAATGGCTTCACCCGCATCGGTGAGTTGATGTCCTGTGTTATCGGCATCTTGCGACATGCGAGCCATTTGTTCATCGAGATGTTTACTGCGGTCGCTGATGCTTTGTGTGGCACTGGCAATTTGCGCAATAGCCGCTGCTTGCGACTGCACACGATCAGATACATTGTGAACGCTAGCATCGACTTCGTGCATAGCATTCACAATGCGAGTAGCTTTGGTGCTTACTTCAGTGACAAAAGACGCCATATTATTTAACGACAGGTTTTGCGAGAGCTGCATTTGTCCTAAAACACCATTGAGCGTCACTTGCGGCGCTTCATCCAGTTTGGCATTGGCTTGTAGACTGAGGTAATGGTTCGTATCACGAAGCAGCTTATCAAGGGTACCCAGTACTTGATTAACTTTATTAGCCAATGCTAAATGCTGCTCAGTAAGTCCTTGAGTATCGATTTTAGCTTCTAACATATTGCCATCTTTGAGAGCTTCTAGGGCTTCAACAATCACTTCGCCCATATTGGCTTTGGTGGTAACGTCTTGCAGAACGACAACGCAAGCCTGATTGTTAGCATTGTGCTCTACCTTGAAATTAACATCATTAATTTCCACTTGTTTTTCAGCAATTTTGTTAAATCCGCGAAGCGATGAGCCTAATTCTGGAGGTAGAGGTGAACCAAGTAATTGGGTGATTTCAGCTTGGCGTTTGTTTAGAAGATCCACCGCCATGGTGTTCAAAAAGACAATGCCACAATCTTCACCACCAACCAATATTGGCTTAGGAATAATATTGAGTGCATTTTTGAGCAGTTGTTTGTTTTTCTCAGTCTTTTCAAGGCGTGACTGTATTGCCGACATTTCTTGTGTGAGTTGACTGATGCGTTTTGTTGCTAGTCCTGCCTTATGGTGACTGCGTATCCAGCCTATCGTTAAGGCGAAAACGCTCAATATGAGTAGGAAAATAATGATAGTTGTAGAGGTCATAGCAGGATTCCTAGTGGGTTAACTTGAGTATTTGTTTGTTTTTAGAGATGATAGCATAGATTATGCTCCTGTTGCATTGGGGAGTGCAACAACGGTAATTTCTTCACGGTCATGGTAGAGTTGTTGTGCACGAATGTGATGCGTTTCACGCAAATCATTCAAGCAAGCGAGACACTCTTGTACCATGAGATAGCGTTTTTTCATTGGCAGTTTTAGGTTGAAGAGTGCCGCTTGTGCCCAGCCTTCTTTCAGCCAAGTTGCCATCAGCGGCGCGACGCGTTGTGGTTGCTCGACCATGTCGCAACAAATCCAGTGGTTGGTGTGGCATGGATGCCAGTTGAATCCATCGGTACGAATGTGCTCAACTTGCCCTGTTTGCATGACAGCTTCCGACATATTGGCGTTGTCAATCGCTACCACGACTAACCCTTGCTGTACTAGCCACCAAGTCCAACCACCTGGGGCAGCGCCTAAATCAACGGCACTCATGCCAGAGCGCAGCCAATAGGCGCGTTCATCGGGGGTGAGTAGGCTAATAGCGGCTTCTTCTAGTTTCAAAATGGCGCGACTGGGGGCATCTTTTGGTAACTTTAGGTGCATAATGCCACCCGCATAAGGGCTAGCTTCACCGCGCGATGCTAGTCCAACCAGTATATGGTCACCGTCTAGAATGAGCAGATGCAGAGCGGGTAGGCGTTTGTCGCCTTCATGGTATTGGTTTAATTTTTTTAGCGCTTGGCGAGCTGCGTTGGTCAGGCTACGTGCTAGTCCGCTCAGTGCTTTGCCATCATTGGTATCGGTTGTTTCGGCGATGATGTTACTAACCGCCTGTGTGCCAAGTAATTCAAAAATAGGGCTTAATCGGTCATCGGGAGATAGTCCCGTGCATTCACCCAGTAAAGGCACAACTTGACGGGCAAAAATCCAATTATTAAAGCAGAGACCGTTTGGCAAGCGTTTATAGCTTTCAAATGAGCGAAAAACGGCATAACCCGTGTGTGGCTTGGTTTGCACATAACCGGGTAGATCATTGCTAGCGCTGAGTTCGTTGCATTCGCTGGCAACTTCGGCTTCAAAGCCCTTGCGTGTGAGCAGATAGAAACCCATAAATGGCTTTAGTGTATTCATGAAGGGTATTGTCCCATAAATTGTGCAGAAATATTGAGCCTATTAACAATAAAACATGATCTCAATCATGTTTTGCTTTGCAAACAGAGCGTGAGAAAAGGGGTGATTATCTGTGAATTCAGGCAATCAGTGTAATCGCTGGTTTAGCGCTGTGCTAATGAATGCTCGACCATCGTTGTCAATTAAATAGCTGTATTTTACGCCCAAATTCTGTGCAATGCTTTGCCAGCCTTCGCTACCGGCAATCAGCTGTGCCAAAGCAGCCACTTCGGCGATGAGAGCATCATGATGAATAGCCGTGCTGTGTAATAAGTGCGTGACGGGTTGTCCGCTGTGAGGGTGAATAATATGACTGACTTTCTTACCCTGATCGGTGTAAAAACGTTCATAAGTACCCGATGAGCAAGCGGCTTCACCCGATGCCAAGCTCAAGCTGGCTTTAGCCAGATTCGGATTGAGTGGGTCTTTAATGCCAATGCGCCATGGGCCATCGGGTTTTTCACCCAGCACTTGTATGTCGCCGCCAATCATAACAGTGGCCTGACGAATCCCTTCTTGTGTCAGTGTTTGTGTCGCGGCATCTAGGGCATAGGCTTTACCGCTGGCACCGAAATCCAAGGCTACCTTGTTGTTGCTAGAGCTGAGTTGATTGCCTTGCCAATGCAGGTCTAAAATACTGGCTCTGTACGCCAGCACTTCCGCAAGCGATTCGGCACTAGGCGCGCGGTTGTGTTCGTAACTGTTTTGCTGGAAGCCCCAGAGTTTAATGAGCTTGCCAATGCCAGGATCAAACAGGCCGTTGGTTTGCCGACACAGTTGTTGGTTACGTTGAATAAACTGCGCTACTTCTTCGCTGACTTCAATGGACTCGCCTTGAGCGATGGCGGCATTGATTTTGCTCACCAAGCCGCCTTTTTCCCAAGCGTGCCATTCATGATGAATCTGTTGAAAACGCGTATTAACGGCAGCGAATGCTCGACTCGCCTGTTCGGGTTGTTGTGCATAAACCGTGAGCTTCACCAATGTGCCAAATACGGCGATGGTTTCTTGAAAAGCTTGTGGCGGGCGTGAACAGGCAAACAGGGGAGCAATACCTAGCCCCATACAGGTTAACAACCAGCGACGACGCGTTATCATGAAGTAGCAATGCCTCTTTCCAGCGATGCCAACAGTTGATCGGCAATACACAGGCCCGTTGCGGCATCAATTTCACGCACACAAGTGGGGCTGGTGACGTTAATTTCGGTAATAAAGTCGCCAATCACATCTAAGCCAACAAATCTTAGCCCCATGGCTTTCAGTTTCGGGCCGACTTGTGCGGCTAACCAATAATCCCGTTCGGATAGTGGCTGTACCACACCGCGACCACCTGCGGCTAAGTTAGCACGGGTTTCACCATCGGCGGCCAGTCTTGCTAAACAGTAGGGAACAGCTTCGCCGTCAATCAGTAAAATACGTTTGTCGCCTTGGGCAATTTCGGGTAAATATCGCTGCGCCATAATCAGGTGCTGACCATGCTGTGTTAGTGTTTCGATAATGACGCCGACATTAGGGTCTTGCGCTTTTAGGCGAAAAATACCCGCGCCACCCATGGCGTGCAAGGGCTTGAGAATAATGTCGCCATGCTCTTGCCAAAAGGCGCGAATATCGCTGGCCTTGGCGCTTACCAGTGTTGGCGCGATGCAGTGCGGGAATTGTAAGATGAAGAGTTTTTCATTCACATCACGCAGGGCTTGTGGCGCATTGGCGACCACCACTCCTTGCGCATGTGCATGGTCGAGTAGATGAGTGGCGTATAAATAATCACTATCGAAAGGCGGGTCTTTGCGCATCAAAATAATGGCAAAATCGGTTAATGCCAGCGTCACTGCTTCGCCTAGCTGGAAATAATCAGGGCTCTGGTCAAATACGCGCACAGGCAATGCCGTTGCGCTGGCTCGACAGTTACTAAAGCTCAGTGCTTGAGCGGTGCAATAATAAAGTTCATGCCCACGCATTTGCGCAGCCAGCATCATAGCAAAACTGCTATCCTTGTAGGGCTTAATGCCTTCGATGGGATCCATAATGACAAGGGTTTTCATGAATTATATCTTTGTCGCTGTCTTAGAGGCGGTGACACTTTTTAAGAAAACATAGCCCACGATACCGGCGATGAGGGATGCCAACAGAATACCTATTTTGGCTTGAACGATCATTTCTGTTTGTCCTTGAAAACCAATTTCAGCGATAAAAATGGACATGGTAAAACCGATACCACCCAATAAGGCAACACCAACAAGTTGCGTAAAATTTACGTCTTGTGGCAGCTTTGCCAAGCCCAGTTTGACAGCCACATAGCTCACCAAGGCAATACCGATAAGCTTGCCGACTACTAAACCATAAAGCACACCCTGAGTTACTGGATGGCTAAGGCTGTCCATGAAATGAGCAAAATCGATAGGAACACCCGCATTGGCAAAGGCAAAAATGGGTAAGACGAGAAAAGCAACCGGTAGGTGTAGATTGTGCTCCAAGCGTTGTAGCGGTGTGGCAACACCCTGCACCTTGTGCTCAAGGCGATTTAATATTTCGAATTGTTGATGGTTGCGCAGCAAATTGCCACTGCTATCATTCGCGGCTTGATCGAACTCGTCTAGCACTTCACGCATTTGACGACTAAATGCCTGCGTATTGTATTGCGGCAAGGTCGGAATCATGAAAGCAGTGATAACACCAGCAATGGTGGCATGAACGCCTGAATCCAGTAGCGTCAGCCATAGCAGCGTAGCAACCAAGAAATAAGCAATTGGTCGGCGAATGCCAGAACGATTCATTAGCATGAGCAGCAAGGTTAACAGCAGTGCGATGCCTAACAAAGGAAGTGAAATGTCTTCAGTGTAAAAGACAGCAATTACCATGACAGCGCCTAAGTCATCGACGATGGCCAAGGCAACCAAAAAAGCGACCAACGCTTTTGGAACCCGGCCAGCGAGCATGGCAATGACACCCAAAGCAAAGGCAATATCGGTTGCCATAGGAATGCCCCAGCCAGCTGAAGCTTCACCAGTTGGGTTGAAGTACCAGTAAATCAGCGCTGGAAAGAGCATGCCGGCCAAGGCAGCCAATATGGGTAACATCGCCTGTTTTGGATCGGCGAGCTCGCCCACCAAGAGTTCGCGTTTTAATTCTAGCCCTACGACAAAGAAAAATACCGTCATTAAGCCATCGTTGATCCAATGATGCAGGGTATAGTCGAGTTTCCACTCGCCCAGTTGAAGCACCAAATGGGTATGAAACATAGTTTCGTAGAAACCAGCTAAGGCGCTGTTAGCAAGAATAAGGGTCAAGAGTGCCGTTATCATCAGCAACAAGCCCCCCGCAGTGGTGCTGTGTACGAAGGCATCGAAAGGGGAGCGCAGTTTATTGAAAACGGGTTCAAACGGGGCGATAAACCGTCCTGTATCTAGCTGGAGTTGGTTGTTGTTCATACTGAAATGCCTCGTTCAACTAATTTGACTATGAGCTAATTCTCGTGCTGCCGCCACAAGTGCCAAACGAGCCACAACACCATAAGCATAAAAACGATTGGGTGCAGCATCGGGGTTTAAGCGGGCATCAGGTTGAATGCAGGCATCGGCAAAAGCGAGGGGTTCAAAATGCATGCCCACGGCATTGAGGTTGTCGGTTGCATTTTTGCCCGTATGCACCCGATAAAATCCCCCCACCACAGCGTGGTCAATCATATAAACAACGGGTTCTGCTACCGCATCGCTCACGGTTTCAAAGGTATAAACGCCTTCTTGAATGATGACGCGCTCCGTACTCAACCCTTCTTTGCCACTGGTCATTTTTTTACGCGCGTTTTTATTTAAGGACGCCAACTGTTGCGGATCGAGCACCGACATGACACCCATGCCGTAAGTGCCAGCGTCAGCTTTAACAATGAGGTAAGGTTTTTGTGCGATGCCATGCGCATCATAAGCCGCCTGGATATCGGAAAGTAGCCGCTTACAAGTATTGATGAGCTGATCAATCCCTTCGCCATGCTGAAAGTCGATGCCATCGCAGGTAGTGAACAGAGGATCAAAGAACCAAGGATCACAGTCGATCAGATCGGCAAATTCTTGGGCTACCGCTTTGTAATGCGTGAAGTGCGCACTTTTGGTACGGCTATGCCAACCCAAGCTGGTGGGAGGTAATAATACCTGATCGATGCCATTGAGCAGGTCAGGGATGCCCCTAGCCATGTCGTTGTTTAACAGCACAGCGCAAGGGAAAAAGTCACCCACACCCACGCGATGTTCGCGTCGAATCAAGGGTTCGAGCACTAGGGGACGTCCCGAAGGTAATTCAATCGCAGTGGGCGCTTGAATGTCTGGATTTAAGCTGCCGATGCGTACCGTGTAGCCAGCATCACTAATCAGATTGGCCAGCGTACATAAATTTTCTAAATAGTATAGATTGCGCGTATGGTTTTCAGGGATGATGAGCACGCCATCGGTAACGGGGCAAAAACGCTCAATACCATGTTGCACCGCATTAATGGCCAATGCGCGCAAGTCTGGGTGTAAATTATTGAAGCCAGCTGGAAAGAGGTTGGTATCGACCGGCGCTAGCTTAAAGCCAGCATTACGTAAGTCGACCGAGGCATAAAAAGGCGCTGGTGTGCTGCGAAACTGACAGCGGAACCAAGATTCGATGATGGCTTTATTTGCCAGTAGCTTTTGTTCAATTGTCAGTAATGGGCCTTTTAATGCCGTTTCTAAGTGGGGAACAGCGGGTAGTAGAGGCATCTGTAATCCATCATGAAATGAGTTAATAGCCTAAGTCTATCATAAAAAATAGGTTTTTTGACTGCTAAAAGCATAGCTATAACCAAGGGTTACAGGCATAATATAAGTAGTCAATGCGTCTTGTTTGTCATTACTTCTGTTGATTGTCGGATTTGTACTAAGGTAGTTGATGTGTTCGCTCACTTACTTCCCAAAACTCGCTCTGTTTACCGTTTATTGGTGACGATTACGTTCATGATCGTCACACTGAGTTTTTTGCTGATTGGCAGTATTTTTTATTGGAAGGTGTTGACGCCAATTGAGGCTGATTTATTTGCAGAAGCGCATAAGCAAATGCACTACAACTTAGAGATGCGCCTTGAGTCGAAAAAAGAATCGGTTATTTCAATTGCGCAAGGCGTCGCAAGACAAAAGCTGGTGGTTGATGCGCTGCTAACCAATGACAAAGAGAAAGCATTTGAAGCAATTGCGTCTATTGGTAGCGACTATGCCAAGGTCACTCAACATAGAAACACTCGATCGCAAGTCATTAATGCAGAAGGAATGATAATCGCGCGTTCATGGGATAAAAATTTCAGTGGTGGTAAAGCACCTCATCCCTTGGTGAAGAAAGTCTTCGAGTCTCAATGGGCTCAAGCCAGTTTCGGTGTTGGTGAAGCGGGCGTTGGTATTGTTGGCTTTGCTCCAGTCATGCATCAAGATCAGGTGATTGGCTTGGTTTCGATCACGCAAGGGATTGGTTCGGTCGTGCGCCTTATCCAAGCAGATAACATCGACTGGGTGATGGTGATCCATAAGCCAAGTTTGGTTGCTCGCACCGAGGGAAAGTTGCCCAAGGCTTACCATGAATATCCCATGTTGAGTAATGAAGTGATGTTAGCTAGTAAAAATTACTTCACGCAAACTGCGGTTGATTTTGTGCAACGCAACCTTTTATCGCGATTTGATTTTGATCCCAAAACAGCAAAATCAGTGTTTGTTGTTGTTGAGGGTCGTTTAGTGGGTATTTATCCGATCATCGATGAGGCAGGCAAGGTTATTGGTCAGCATATTTTATCGCAACCAGTGGCACTCATTCAGGATAAGGTTGCTGTGGCAGAAGCGCAAATGTGGTGGGTGGGTGGCTCGTTTCTTTTGGTGATTCTCGCCACGATTTGGTTGCTGATTGTGTTGGTACGTCGTTTATTGACCGATCCGATTAGTGCCGTGTCAAAGCGCATTCAAGAAGTCATCCAACTCAGTGATTTTAGCCAGCGTTTGCCGGTGCAAGGAGACAATGAGTTAGAACGGATGAAGTCCGAGTTTAATCGATTGCTAGAGCAAATTTCTGTGGCGCTCACGGAAGCTAACGATGCTGTAACCAGTGCTGCTAGCGCGAATTTCAGTCATTACATGGTGGGTAAATACCGAGGCGAATTGAAGCAATTACAATTAGGGATTAACACAGCCATTGCCGACTTGCATCAAACACACGAGCTGTTAACGCACGCTAGCCAAGCCAAAGCACAGTTTTTGGCTAACATGAGTCATGAAATTCGCACACCGATGAATGCCATTTTAGGTATGGCTTATTTAACCTTGGGGACTAAATTAACGCCGCAGCAACAGGATTACGTTGAAAAAATTCACGTTGCCGCCAATAACCTGCT
>JACXUY010000052.1 GCA_014763665.1 Gammaproteobacteria bacterium | reverse complement strand
GCGGTCATTGAGCATAAACTCCATCTGATCATTGGATAGCGTGTTCAGATGTTTGAGAATACTCACGCGCAACATGATTTGGGTGGGATACTGTGGTCTAGCGCCCTTGTCTGACTGTTTACGAGGTGCGATTGCTTTCACCAGGTCAACGAGTTGCTGAAAATCGATCAGTTCATCTAAAGCCAGCAACGGATCTTTCTGGTCGATGCGCTTTGCTCGGTATTCATGGGCAAATAGGTCAAACTGGTTCAGCGCAGGAGTATTCCACAGCAGTCGTTCATCTTTTACCAGTTTTGGTTCCTGGAAATTTTTAGAGACGCCCTATTCAACCCTTTCATAAAGCATGTATAATCCATTAGCGATGAGTTAAAAGCAGCTAGGGGTATTTTCATGAGTATTTCACATAAGTTAACGCTGCTGCTGTTGAGTAGTATGCTTGCTCTGGTGGGGTTAATTGCTGTTGGTGCTTACAACAGTGAGAAAACAAAGCATATCCAGGCTCAATTAACGCTTGTCGAGCAATTGCGTGTCAGCACATTGGCTATGCGCAATCACGAAAAAGATTTCTTCACTACCTACAAAACGGAGTTTGCGGATAAACATTCGCAAGCTTACGATACATTTTTACAACAGATGACCCTGTTAGATCCTTTGGTTGTTGGCGATACCAGCTCATTGACCCAGCAAGTCAATGCCTACCGTGACAGCTTTGTTCAAGCGGTTACACTTCAAAAAGTGATTGGATTAACACCAGAAACGGGATTGTATGGCGAGTTACGTTCCGCCATTCATAATGTCGAGAAAAAATTAGCACCGATCACAACAATTCAGGCAGGTTCTAAAATGTTGGCCGATGCTTTGCTTTTGCGTCGTCATGAAAAAGACTTTATGCTGCGCCGCAATGCTAAATATGTTGATCATTTGCTAAGAGATGTCAAAGTGTTAGAGGAAGATTTGGCCAAATCGCCCTTAGATGATGAAGATATAGAGAAGTTACAAGGCCTAGTCAAAATCTATGTGTCGAGCTTTTTAGCCTTGGTGGAAAATGAGAAGAAAATGGGCATTACTGGCGTTAAAGGCCTTCGTGAAACAATGCATGAGCAAGCCATGCAAATGGAAGGTAAATTAACCAGTTTTGTTGATCATATGAAGGTGCAAAGTCAGCTTGTCGAAGAAGGGCTGTTTTGGCGCAATGTCATGATTGCTTCTGCTATTGCCTTGTTTTTGCTTTTGTTAACCTGGAGCACGCGTCGAGCTATTACTAGACCAGTGAACGAGATCATGGTACAGATGCAAGAAATCACCCAGTCTGGAGCCTTGCAACTTCGTGTGCCAGTGCACGCTAATGATGAATTGGCAAAAATTGCACGTTCATTTAATGCGCTTTTGGATGCGATTCAAAGTGTTGTTAAAGAAACCAGTTTTGTGATGGGCAGTATCGCTGCAGGTGAGTTAAAGTCGCGCATGTCTGGTAATTATCCTGGTGATTTAAAAGATTTATCCGACAATGTGAATGCTTCGGCAGAAGGTATTGTCAATATTGTGAATCAGATTCGTCATGCGATGGATGCATTGTCTGAAGGTCGGTTCGATCAGCAGATCGATCAAAGTGCACCAGGAGAGTTTGGTGTGATGTTGGCTACTGCAGCAGGCGCGTTAAGTAACCTACAAGTGACGATTACTGAGCTTAACCAACTCACAGAGCAGATGAATTTGGGTAACTTTTCGGGGCGCATCACTGCCAATGTGCATGGCAACATGCTAACCATGAAAACCAATGTTAATGATGCGATGTCGACATTAGAGCATACAATCGATGATGTGACGCGTGTTATGTTGGCACAATCTAAAGGTGATTTAACACAGACTATTACTAATAGTTATCAAGGTCAGCTTAAGTCATTAGCTGATGCTATTAATCATTCATCGACGCAATTGTTACAGATTGTGGCAGATAGTGTCAGTATTGCTCATCGGGTTAATGCAGGCGCAAATCAGGTTTCTCAGGGAGCACAAGATCTTTCGGTGCGTATTCAAGAGCAAGCCTCTTCAATTGAAGCGATTAGCGCCACCATGACCGAAATGAGCGCCACTGTTTCGGCTAGTGTTGCTAATAACGCTTCGATTGCCGATTTAGCACGTCAAGTCGAGCATAAATCGGGTGAAGGGGTTGCGGTGATGAAAGAAACCATCGAAGCCATGCAGTCTATCCAAGTATCGAGTCAGAGAATTGGCGAAATTGTGAGCATTATTGATAGCATTGCTTTTCAAACCAATCTGTTGGCACTCAATGCAGCGGTTGAAGCAGCGCGTGCGGGTGAGCATGGAAGAGGTTTCGCTGTCGTTGCGAGCGAGGTTCGTGGGTTGGCAGCTAAGTCGGCCGAAGCGGCTAAAGATATCAAAACGCTTATTGAAGCGAGCGAAGTGCGCGTTAAGGCAGGCAGTCAGCTTGCGAATAAGTCTGGTGTCATGTTGAACGAAATTGAAGCCTCTATTAAGCACGTTACGGAAATGGTTGACGGCGTGGCAAGCGCGTCGGCAGAACAAAGCCAAGCCATTGTTCAGGTGAACAAAGCGATATCAGAAATTGAGCGTGTGACGCAAGAAAATGCTGCTTTGGTCGAAGAGACGGCATCCGCTTCTGATAGTTTGCATCAAGAAGCGGAAGCGTTAAGAGGCAATATGGCTTTTTTCGATACACGTAACCCTAGACAATTAACCTAGTTGGTTTGTGGCTGTTTGTGCAATAAGATTTATCTAAGGAAGGTCTGAACAATACAAAAGGGATGGGGGTGTCACCTTGCGGTGCACCTAAGTGTGGGGGAAGGACTGCATTTTAGTAACAGGTAACCATTTGATTTAATGTCCTTCCACCAAGCAAAAAATGAGAATGAGCAGTCTGAGAAGCGACGCTTTAGCGCTGCGAAGCAGAAGCCATTATTCAGACCTTCCCTAAATCTTGTCCGTCTGTCTATCCGGTGGTTAGTCGAGCCAATACTGATGGGCATCTCTAAAAACCCACTTCTTGGCATTTTTAGATATCCCAAGTTTCTAGTTTTTTAGCGGTCATCTGATGTTGACGTTTGATAACAATCACACTTTGTGGGCTTGGCATTAACCGACGTAGTCGTCTGGTTGGTGTTGTATGACCCATAAAAGTCAGTAACTTTTGGACTAGACCGTCTAGTCTAATTGTGCTAAAGTTTTCTTCATGCACTCCATTCAATAGTCGGTTAAATGTCAGATCCAACAGCAGAGAAAATTTTACAGGCAGCGAAAGATGCGTTTTATGCGCAGGGTTACCGTGTGAGTATGGTCGATATTGCTAAGCGGGCGGGCGTTGCTAAGCAAACCCTGTATAACCATTTTGACAATAAAGAGGCTTTGTTTGCGGTAGTGATGCAAGGCTGCAAGGCAGAAGCGTCGGCGATTTTGCAGAATCAAACACTCAGCATTGAGGAAAAAATACTGCAGTTTGCTTATGCCTTACGACATGTTGCCATGACGCCATCGGGAATTGCGGGTTATCGTGCGATGACGGCTGAAGCACATCACTTTCCAGCGATCGCAGCGAGTTTTTATCAACATGGCGTGGGGGTGTTGCATCAGCAATTGGCTTCGGTGTTAGGGCAAGCGCATCAACAAGGATTGCTCTGTTGTGAGTCGCCAGCCTTGGCGGCTGACATGTTGTTTTCGATGTTGACAGGTTTTGAACGCAGTCGGTTGTTATTAGGGGTGGCAGAGGCAGATGATGGTGAATCATCGCGTGTTGCCCCCATTGTTCACGCTTTCCTCAAGGCCTTTGCGCCGGAACCCCATTCATTCTAGGAGAAACTTCATGAAGCCTTTTAATATCGGCGTGTTATGGTTGAGTATTGGTTTGGTGTTGGCTGGTTGCAGTGAAGAGCCAGCGCCGAAAGCGGGAGCGGGCGGTATGCCACCGGCACAGGTCGAGGTGGTGACGCCGCAAACCCTAACGCAACAAGAAACCTTGGTGTTGCCGGGGCGCTTACAAGCGGTGCGTAGTGCCGAAGTGCGCGCACGCGTCGAGGGTATTGTCGAGCGACGCCTTTATAAAGAAGGCGGTGAGGTGAAAGCGGGTGAGTCGCTGTTTCAAATTGACCCTAAAGTGTTGCAAGCCAATGTACAAAGTGCCAAAGCGACACTGATGCGTGCGCAAGCGGATGCGCGTATTGCCGAGCAAACCAGTGAGCGTTTGAAAGCCTTGGTGCCGCAGAAAGCGGCCAGTCAGCAAGATTTGGATACGGCGTTGGCCAATTTAGCGCGCGCTAAAGCCGATATTGAAGCGGCGAAAGCGGCGCTCAGTCGTGCCGAAATTGATTTAGGTTATGCCAAAGTGACCGCGCCAATTAGCGGTCGAATCGGACGTGCGCTGGTGACGGAAGGCGCTCTGGTCGGTAAGGGTTCAGCCACACCGCTGGCGGTAATCGAACAGATGGATCCGATTTGGGTGAACTTTGCCTTATCGAGTACTCAATATGCGCAGCTGCGTTCGGTTGTCGATGCGCAAGCGGGACAAGAAGCGGGCAAGATTCAACTAAAGCTGACCGAAAAAGAGGTTTATGCGTCACTCGGTAAGTTGCTCTTTACCGATCCTTCTGTCGATGCCAGCACTGGCAGTGTCGGGTTGCGTGCTGAATTTAGTAATGCCGAGCGTCGTTTATTACCGGGACAGTTTGTGTCGGTCGTTTTGCCGATTTCGGGTGACAAGTCCTTTTTAACTGTGCCGCAAAAAGCGGTACAGGCTTCACCACAAGGGCAAATTGTCATGACGGTAACGAGCGATGGCAAGGTAGCGCCGCGTCCCATTAAAACGGGTGCGCTGATGAATGGTGCTTGGGTAGTTTTGTCGGGATTGCAGGGTGATGAGCAGATCATCGTTAATGGCTTGCAGAAGGTGCGTCCCGGTAGCAGCGTCACGGCTGTACTAGCCGGTAGTCAGCCAGCGAATGCATCTGCACCGGCTGGAGGTAAATAACCATGCTACCGCAGTTTTTTATCACACGTCCTATTTTTGCTTGGGTCATTGCGCTGTCCATTTTAATGGCGGGAGCGCTGGCGCTGACTAAGTTACCGGTATCGCAATATCCCGAAGTCGCGCCGCCTGCGTTGAACGTCGCCATTAGCTATCCCGGTGCCAGTGCGCAGCAGGTTGAAGACAGTGTCACTACCCTGATTGAACAGGAAATGAATGGGCTGGAAAACCTGCTTTACATGGAATCGACCAGTGAATTTACCGGTGAAGCCAGTTTAACACTGACATTCAACACGGGAACCAATCTCGATATTGCCAATATGGAGGTGCAGAACCGCATTAAACGTGTCGAAGCCCGACTGCCCGATGAGGTCAAACGGGCGGGGATTGTGGTAACCAAATCACGTCGTAACTTTTTGATGTTCGTGTTGCTGACCTCGCCCGACAACAGTTACAGCACTATTGATTTGGGTGCTTTTGCCTCGGCGCGCGTGCTGGATAATGTGCGTCGGGTACAGGGGGTGGGCGAGGCCTTGCTGTTTGGTACTGACTATTCGATGCGCATATGGTTAGATCCGATTAAGTTAGCCAGCTATAACCTCAGCCCGAGCGATGCCTTAGCGGCCGTGCGTGCGCAAAACATTCAGGTGTCAACGGGTGGATTGGGGCAATTGCCTTCGGTTGCTGGGCAAGAATTGAATGCCACCATTTTGACCAACTCGCGCATTAACACAGTTGCCGAATTTGAGCAGGTCATTTTACGTACCGATGCTAACGGCACCAGTGTGCGCTTAAAAGATGTTGCCACCATCGAATTAGGCGCACAGGACTACTCACGTAATGTTAAACTGAACGGTAAGCCTGCAGTGGGTATCGGTATCAAGCTAGCACCCTCTGATAATGCTTTGGAAACCGTAAAACGCGTTAAAGCACGTATGGCAGAACTAGAAGGTAACTTCCCTGTCGGCATCAGTTGGGATGTGCCTTATGACACCTCGCGCTTTGTGCAAATTTCGATTGAAGAAGTGATTAAAACGCTACTCGAAGCTTTTGTAATGGTATTCCTAGTGATGTGGTTGTTTATGGGCAACCTACGTGCCGCCATTATTCCAACGATTGTCGTGCCTGTGTCGTTAATGGGAACGATGCTGGGATTGTACGTGATGGGTTATTCCATTAACGTGCTGACTCTATTTGCCATGATCCTGGCCATTGGTATTCTGGTCGATGATGCCATTGTCGTGGTGGAGAACGTTGAGCGTATCATGACCGAACAAGGACTGGACGCGAAAGCGGCAACACAAAAGGCGATGAAGCAGATTTTCGGCGCCATTATCGGTATTACCTTGGTGTTGATGGCGGTGTTTGTGCCTATGGCCTTCTTTACCGGTTCGGTGGGCGCGATTTATCGTCAGTTTTCGGTCACTTTGGTTATTACGATTGCTTTCTCGGCTTTCTTTGCCTTGTCGCTGACGCCTGCCTTAACGACGACCCTATTACGTCAGTCGGATATGCAGCATCATAAAGGCTTCTTAGGTTGGTTTAATGACAAGTTCGCCAGTTTCACCAACGGTTACACCCGCTGGATTGGCACTTTCTTAGGGCGTCCGATTCGTTTGGGCATTATCTACGCGGTGATTGTTGCGGTGACAGCGTTTATGTATTTAAAAATGCCTAACGGCTTTTTACCCGAAGAAGACCAAGGCTATTTGGTCAACCTGATTCAATTACCATCGGGTGCAACGCAAGAGCGTACCTTGCAAGTGCTGGCAGAATTGGAGAAGTTTTACCTTGCCCAGCCAGAGGTTGCCAAAGTGATTACGGTTGCAGGGTTTAGTTTCTTGGGTAAGGGGCAAGATGCCGGTATCGCCTTTGTCCGTTTGAAAGAATGGGATGAGCGTATGGCGGCAGGTAGTGATGCGAAAAGCATTGCCATGCGCGCCAATATGGCCTTTTTCAAAATTAAATCGGCGATGATGTTTGCCATTAATCCGCCACCGATTCCCGAATTGGCCGCGGTAGGGGGCTTTGATTTCCGCTTGATGGATATTGGCGCTGCGGGTCGCGATAAACTGCTGGAAGCTCGCAATATGGTGTTGGGTATGGCCAGTCAAAATCCAAGCTTGGCAGGTGTACGCCCTGAAAGTAAAGAGTTTGCCAGCCAGCTTTACTTCGACATCAACCGCGTTAAAGCACAAGCCTTGAGCATAGACATGGCCGAGGTGAACAGTGTGTTACAAGTGGGATTAGGTTCGGCTTATGTCAACGACTTCATTCGTGATGGCCGTGTATTGCGTGTGCAAATGCGTGTCAATGCCGAAACGCTGGCAACGCCTGATAGCATTTTGGCCTTGCGTGTTAAAAACCGTAAAGGGGAGCTGATTGCCTTGTCGGAGTTTGTTACACCCAGTTGGGTGGTGGGTGCGCCTAAGCTAGACCGTTATAACGGTGTACCTTCGATGAAGATTGCTGGCAATCCTGCACCCGGTTTTACCACCGGTGACGCCATGATAACCATGCAAGGCTTGGCAGCGAACTTACCGCCGGGTATTGGTTTCGATTGGTCGGGTACTTCCTATGAAGAGCGACTGTCGGCATCGCAGGCAGGCTTGTTGTTTGCCTTGTCGATTTTAGTGGTGTTCTTGGTGTTAGCCGCTTTGTATGAAAGCTGGTCAGTACCTTTTGCCATTTTGTTGGTCGTGCCTTTAGGCTTGTTTGGTCAGATTTTAGCGGTACTCTGGGTGGGTATGCCGAATGACATTTACTTTAAGGTGGGTATGGTGGTGATTATTGGTTTAGCGGCGAAAAATGCCATTCTGATTGTTGAATTCTCGCGACAGTTAGAGCTGGAAGGTAAGGAGTTGGTCGCATCCATTGTCGAAGCCGCCCGTTTGCGTCTGCGCCCGATTATTATGACTTCGATTGCCTTTATTGCCGGTGTCTTACCCTTGGCCTTATCGACGGGGGCAGGCGCGGCCAGTCGTAATGCTATTGGTACGGGGGTTGCGGGTGGTATGTTGTCGGCGACCTTCTTGGCGATTTTGTTGGTGCCTGTGTTATATCTCATTATTCGTAAGCTATTTCCCGGAGGTAAGCCAATCGATCATGAGAAGGAGTTGAGTCATGGTTAAGTTAGGGTTTTATGCGCCGTTGATTCGTGCTAGTGTTGATGGGGCAAACACACCCGCTCACCTCGGTTTTTCACGATGGGTGCCCCAGTCAGCTTCGCCGACTGACCCAGCGGGAAAAATAGCTTCGCTTCGTGGTTTGCGCCCATCGTTTTCAACACTCTTTTTTGGCGGTTTATTAGTCGCTGTTTTGTCTGGCTGTGCGCCCATGCAATCGGTAGAAACGGCCAAAGTCGATGTGGCAGTTGTGCCAGCCAGCAATAAAATGCAGCTCACCTTACCCGATTGGCAGTCGTTTTTTCCCGACCCGCAACTTAAAGCGCTCATCAGCGCAGCTTTGGAGAATAATCGCGATTTACGCCTTGCCGCCGCGCGTGTCAGTGAAACACGGGCGCAATATGGTATTGTGCGCGCCGATCGCTTGCCCAGCGTCGATTTAGTCGTTGGTGGTACACGCAGCAGCACACCAGGCACGGTTTCTCCTTCGGGTAAACGCTTCGACCTGACTAGGGGTGAAGTGGGTTTTAGCTTACCCAGTTATGAGTTGGATTTGTGGGGTCGCATTGCCAGCCTGAACGAAGCGGCGTTAGCCACTTTCCTCGCCAGTGAAGCCAATGCCAAAGCGGTGCAACTCGCCTTGTTGGGTGATATCGCTGGCAACTACTACCAACTACTAGAGTTAGAAGATCGAGCTAAGCTGTTGGCAGCGATGAAGGATAACCGTGCTGAATGGCTGTCCTTGGTCGAAAAGCGCGTTGAAGTCGGATTGGCCAAGGATGCTGAACGTTTGCATGCGCAAGCGGTGGTCGATGGCTTGGTGCGCGATTTAGCCGAACTGAAACGTCAACACAGCTTGGTGCAAAATGGTTTGTCGGTACTCTTGGGTGTTCCCTTGAACAGTCTGAAGCTGCCCGATGCCTTGTCGCTGCGTCAGCAAGCCGATACCAGTGCCTTGCGTACTGATACGCCTTCGTTACGTTTATTACAACGTCCCGATGTGCAAGCGGCAGAGCTACGATTGAAAGCATCTAATGCCAATATCGAAGCAGCTCGCGCGGCTTTCTTCCCACGCATTAGCCTGACTGCCAATTATGGTACGGCCAGTAATGAGCTGAATGGGCTCTTCGCCAATAACAGCGAAAGCTGGAGCTTTGTACCACAAATTACCTTGCCGATTTTCAATGTCGGTCGCACGCAAGCGACCCTAGATGTTGCTGCTGCGCGTCAGGTACAAGCGGTGGCCGATTACGAAAAAACCCTGCAAAACGCTTTCCGCGAAGTTGCCGATGCCTTGGCTAATCGCACGGGTTACGATGTGCAAATTGTCAGTCAACAAGCGGTGTTAACCAGTCAGAAAGAACGCTTACGTGTTGCTGAATTGCGTTATCAACGCGGTTTAGCCGGCTATATTGAAGTATTAGACGCTCAACGCGACTACCAGACTGCCGAACAGCAATTAGTTAGTATCATTCGCGCGCAAAAAGTGGCCGAAGTGGCGGTGTTCAAAGCGCTGGGTGGTGGGGTTTAGTCGTCAGTCGATGATTGGACAACAGCTGGGTTGTTGTAAGTGTGTGGCGGGAGCGGAAAGGGATTGGGGTTGAAGGCCGCATAAAATGCTTGTGGTTGACCATCTCGGTTATAATATAATCCATTAGGTAGCAGCTTAATGGTTAAACATAAGAAAATCGATCATGCAGTTATTGACGATTAAACGACAAAATTCTACTGCTCGCTGTCACCCCTCGCAAAGCATCATAATTTGATTGAGCGAGTCTAAGACTTCACGCATGGCTTCTGTGTTCAATTTACCCAAGGTGTGAGGTTTGGCAAGGCGTATGCGCCAGTCAAAAGTTTTGGGCTGATGGCACAACACATAACTCTCTTTGTCAGCTTTTTTACCTTGTGCTTTACCGACCAGCACCGCAAACGGATTGTCGGCGTTGTATGCAGCGGTTGTCATGGGAAGCCCAACCACCAAAGAAGTTCTGTTGTTAAAAGCAGCAGGAGACAGTACAAGAAAAGGATGAATGTCTTTCATCTCTTGTCCGACTTGTGGGTTGCAATCAATCCAAATAATGTCTTGGCGATCGGGAATCCAGTCTGCTTTCATGTTAAATGCGCTCAGCCCCAAATGCGCTAGTCGAAGTCATCACCTCGCCGCCGTGACGTTCTGGGTTGAAACGTGCCAATTTGTCAGTTAATGACTCTTTAATAGGCGTGATGATAATGCTATCTGCTTCAACCGTTAGTTTTACCTGTTGATTGGCGTGCAGGTTGAGCAGTTTAGCGATGGCCGCAGGCAGGCGAACGCCTAAGCTGTTGCCCCAATGTTTTACCTGAAGTACGGCTTGTGCCATGCTGTTGATTCCCGACGCATAAAAGTTATACATGAGTTTGTACGCAATGTTTGGGTGGGTCAAATTTTTATTCAGTTAGGCGTTAAATGTGTGCAATCCGAATACTTTGTAATACAATGCAGTTATAGTGTGAGGTATTGCCATGAGTGTGACAACAGTAAGATTACAGCCCGGTATTGAACAAGGTTTGCAAGCGATGATAAAGCCTAACCGCTTCATGAACACCACCGAGCATTTACCCTCATTCCCATCGCCGCTATCGGCCACGTTATCGTTTTATAAGCGCACCAAGCGATTACCCAAAACGAATTGTTGTTTAAGCGTTGGGTCGGTGCGGGTTTGGTAGTGGTGAGCCTGTTGGGGTTGATGAATCAGGTGGTGTGAGTTGGTCACATATTGTCCAGTAGTGCGCATTTATTTTAAGTTATACTGAGGGCATAGTGTGTGATTATTAACACCCAAGGAGGATGATGGATGCTGAACATGGATTTTAACCAACGCGTGGTGGTAGAAACCGCTCAAGCTCCTTGGGTTGCCAGTCCCGCTAGTGGGGTGTGGCGTAAACCCTTAGAAAAAGCTCAGGCTGAATCGGGTTGGACGACCAGTATTGTGCGTTATGACGCTGGCTCTGCCTTCAAAACCCATACCCACCCACAAGGGGAAGAGATTTTTGTGCTCGAAGGGGTGTTCTCTGATGAAACGGGTGACTATCCGGCAGGCAGTTACTTGCGCAATCCGCCGGGCAGTGCGCATGCGCCTTTTAGCAAAGACGGTTGTGTGTTGTTTGTGAAGCTGGATCATTTTCGTGCCGGTGATGATGCCACTGTTCGTATTCAAACACAGGATCACTCTTGGCTACCGGGTTATGGTGGCTTGATGGTCATGCCCTTACACAGCTTCGAAACGGAAAATACCGCTTTAGTGAAGTGGCCTGCTGATGAAGTCTTTCAGCCGCACCGTCATTATGGTGGCGAGGAAATTGTGGTGTTATCGGGCGTATTTCAAGATGAACACGGTGCTTACCCCAAGCATACTTGGATGCGCAGTCCGCATTTAAGCCAACACCATCCGTTTGTCACCGAGCCAACGGTGATTTTGGTTAAAACGGGACATTTGCCCTTATAACGGGGCGTATTACCAGCTTTGTTTCAGCTTCACGATTTCGCGCCGGTCATGCTTATCGGGTGCGCGAAGCGGTTTAGCTTGCCCCAGCTGTTTGCGTTCGTTAACCTGCGCTTGACGCTTGGCATGGCTGTCGGCATCTTCTTGATACAGGGTTTGCGCGATGGGGGCTGAACTACGTTGATCGCTTAATGCCATCACGGTTAATTGCCAGGCATAATCGCCAATGACGATATCGAGCCGATCACCGACTTTCACCGCATGAGCGGGCTTGGTACGCTGTCCGTTTAGCTTTACTTTGCCGCCTTCGACCGCTTCGGTGGCAAGGCTGCGTGTTTTATAAAAGCGTGCTGCCCACAGCCATTTATCGAGGCGTAGTTTAGTGTCATCTTTCATGGTTGCTAGTCCTTATTATCACCTTGTGAATATAGCATGTAAATGACTTAGCGCCCAAGGTAAAATACCCAAGATTTGAGTCCTTAACGAATATTCGTTCTTCAATTTATAGGCGAAATGTAAGGTCTTAGTGCGCACTCAAGCGTACGGCTTCATCCCTAGCTGGGGTTTATGCTAGAATGAAATTCCTTTTCCCTTCGTAAACACCGAGGCTCGTCGCATGCAAGCACAGGATCGTGTCAGAGAAATCCCCTATAACTATACGTCGTTTTCCGACCGTGAGATTATTATTCGCCTGTTAGGCGAGGATGGCTGGCGTTTGGTCAATGATTTGCGTGAGGGGCGCACTACGGGGCGTTCGGCGCGTATGCTGTTCGAAGTGCTCGGTGATATTTGGGTGGTCAATCGCAATCCTTATTTGCAAGACGACTTACTCGAAAACACCAAACGTCGTCAGAAGCTGATTGATGCCATGCATCATCGCCTCAAGCAAGTCGAAGCGCGTCTGAATGGCAATGAGCTGGCGCGCCAGTTGATGAACAAAGTGGCTGAAGCGGTGGCTAATTTTGACCGTGCTTTAGATCAGCAGAGTGATTTGCGTGTACGGGTGATGAAACGCTTAAGCAAGGTTACTCATCCGGACAACATCGACTTTTCCGGTATCGCCCGTGTTAGCCATGCCACCGATGCCACCGATTGGCGCGTTGAACTGCCGCTCGCCGTCATTTCACCCGATACCGAAGCGGAAGTATTGGATATTGTTAAAGCGCTGATTGAATTAGAACTGCCGATGATTCCACGTGGTGGTGGTACAGGTTATACCGGTGGTGCCATTCCGCTCGATAGCAAAGCGGTGGTGATCAACACCGAAAAACTCGAATTTCTATCTGGTGTTGAGTATATGCAGCTGCCGGGATTGGAAGGCGAGAAAGTTGCCACCGTGCGCGCAGGTGCGGGTGTGGTCACGCGTCGTGTTGCCGATTTAGCCGACAAGCATGGGCTGATTTTTGCCGTCGATCCGACCTCGATTGATGCTTCGACTATCGGTGGTAATATTGCTATGAATGCGGGTGGTAAGCGCGCTGTGCGTTGGGGAACCACGCTAGACAATCTGGTGTCATGGAAAATGGTGACGCCACGCGGTACTTGGTTAGAAGTGACACGCCACAAGCACAATCTGGGCAAGATTCACCAACAAGAAACCGTGGTGTTTATTGCGCAAGAAATCTCTGCCGATGGTGTCACGCCCCTAGGTAATGCCAAGCGCATTGAAATGCCGGGTGCTAGCTTGCGTAAAGATGGCTTGGGTAAAGACGTGACTGATAAGTTCTTGTCGGGTTTGCCTGGGATTCAAAAAGAAGGGTGTGATGGCCTGATTACCTCATCACGCTTTGTGCTTTATCCTGATAGTCAGTACACGCGTACCTTGTGTATCGAGTTTTTTGGTTCCGATTTAAGTCTTGCTGTTCCTGCGATTGACGAAATCACGCAGCACATGGACAAAATCGCTAAAACGGGCGTACTACTGACGGGGTTAGAGCATCTTGATGAGCGTTACATTAAAGCGGTGAAATATGCTACCAAAGCCAACCGTCGTCAGCGCCCCAAAATGATTCTGTTAGCTGACATTGCTAGCGATGATGAAGCAGCCCTAGTCGAGGTGTGCAACCAAGTCATCGCCATGGCCAGTGCGCGTGGTGCAGAAACCTTTATGGCGACCTCTCCTGAAGCGCGTAAGCGTTTTTGGCTTGACCGCTCACGCACCGCCGCCATTTCCGCGCATACCAATGCCTTCAAAATTAATGAAGACGTGGTCATTCCCATTCCGCGTTTGAACGATTACAACCGTGGCATTGAACGACTCAATATCGAACAGTCCATTAAGAACAAGGTGCAAACGCTCGATTTATGTGCCGAGTTTTTACGTGAGCAAGCCGATCAGTTAGTGGCTGCTGAAGCCATTAGCGACCAGGATGATAGCCAAGCTTTCTGGTTGGGCGATCAGGGTAAGAAAGCGCAAGCCCTAGCGCACATTGCGCAGGTGCGTGCGCGTTGGCAGGGATTGCTCGACCATATGGACAAGCCCATTAATCAACATGCTCATTTATTGTTAGCAGAAGACGCAGCCCTAGCTGATCGTAATGAGACATTATTTGAAGCCTTATTACGCCGTGAAATTGTCGTTTCTTACAAACAAGAAGTGGCAAAGAAAATGAAACAACTTTTTGCTGGTCACGAATACGACGTGATTTGGCAAAAGCTGCAAGCCATTCATGCACATCAACGCAATTTGCGTTTGTTTGTGGCGACGCATATGCATGCGGGTGATGGTAACGTCCACACCAATATTCCGGTTCATTCTAGCGATTATGGCATGATTCAGGAAGCCGACCGTTTGGTTGATCGCATTATGGAGCTGGCTAAATCACTCGATGGCGTTATTTCCGGTGAGCA
>JACXUY010000051.1 GCA_014763665.1 Gammaproteobacteria bacterium | reverse complement strand
GTCGCTTTTCTTAATCCCGCCCAGGCGGGATTTTTATTGCCGCCACCGCAGGCATAAAGTCGAGTGATGGGTTGCTCGCATCCTTCACTGAGTCGTTGCCAACCGAGTTGTTCAATCGCGACCAATCCATGCACCAAAGTGCTGAAGCGTTCAGAAGCGTCAAGTGTATGGGGCAAGCTAGGCGCACATAGATGGGGGTCGTTAACCGGAAAACGCTCGCCACAGCGTTGGCTGGGTAGAGGATAGTAGTCTGTCACTGGCGACGGTTGTACCAAGGGTTGTTGAGCCAGTAATCGTAGCTGTGATAGTTCAAATGCTTCCAGTAAACACGCGCCACCAGCATTAGAAGCACCGCCTACTAACCATTGATTCCATAAACGATGGCTGTAAATCCCTTTGTCTGCATCAAAGTAGGGCTGATGTGTCAGCAATTTGAAGGCAAGCGTACTACCCAGAGAAATCACAGCATCACCCGGCATGCTTGCGCCCGTGGCTAGAAAGGCGGCAATGCTGTCGGTGGTGCCACTGGCTAATTGTGTAGCGGTGGGAAGTTGCCAACGTTCGCGCAAGGCCTCTTTGAGATTACCGATAAGTGTTGCTGGCGCAACCACTTTAGGTAAATGAGCTTGGCCTATTAGTTTTAATGTTGCTTTTTCCCATTGTTGCAATACGGGATCGTAGCCCAATTTCAAGCAGTTGTTTTCATCACTAACACCCAGTTGACCACTGAGTTGATAAAGTAGCCAATCGGCTTGATGGCAGACCAACCAGTTTTGATTTTGAGGAATTTGTTTTGCTAAAGAATCAGCCAAGGTTAGCGCTTTGGCTAAGCTGCTTTGAGCACCTTGTGCTCCAGAGTTTGAACCGAGTTGGCTACGAATAGCGCTGGCCATGTTTGGGCAGGCATCGTAGTGCATGAGAACAGGCGTTAGTGGTATGCCATCTCGGCTGATAAGAAAAAGACTGGATGAAGTGGCATCGAGACTGATAGCAATTTGATAGTTGGCTAACTCAAGGGTTTGATGTAATTGGCTAAACAAATTATCCAACACCGAAAGGGTGATTTGCCACCAATGAGCTGGTGTTTGTTCGATTAATGCTAGAGCACTTTCTGCCAGTAGCTGTTGGCGGGAGTTGACTGCCACAGCGCGGACACCAGAAGTACCGCAGTCAATGCCGATAGCCATGTTATTTGCTAAATTCATTGGCTGTGCCAACTTTTTGTCTCCAATAACCGTCGTTATGACGAAAAATACTGTAAAATAGGCGTAATTTTATATCAAAATGATGGTCTAAATCCGTCATACCGAGTAAGTGGCTGCACAGACAGTCTTGGAGAGATAAATGACTGAATTACAGATTATCCTAATCGTATGTGCGGTGGTGTTTATCGGTAGTTTGTATTGGTGGGGAAAAAAGAGTAAGAATGAACCCATGCAACGTGCCTATCGTAAGGAATCATTGCCGGCTGAAACCCCTGAAGAGGAAGATTACGAGGTTACGCCAATCAAACGTAATGAAGTGCCTGTTTCAGCCTCTGCAACCAGCTTAGCGCAAACGGTTAAAGAGGGCATGTTATCGCGTAAGCCAATGGTGAAGCCCGCTGAGCCTGTGACTGGGATAGCACATCAGGCGCCTTTATTTGCTGAGTCTGATGTGAATCCTTCACCAACCACAGCTGTTATGCCATCTGTTTCTGAATTGGATGCTCTTACTGCGCGCATGAGTGAAACACCAGCTTATGAAGCGCCGGTGATGAGCCAGACAGGGTCTGGTGTGCATCAGCCCACGCCAACAGAAGCGCCACAACAACAGCTTTTCGCCCTGTTAGTATTATCAGCATCTGCTAAATTCACGCGCAAACAACTTCATGTTGCGATGGAGGTTTCGCGTTTAAATTTTCATCATGATGGTACCTATGTGAAGCAAGACGCTAATGGTAATATTATTTTCCGCATTGCTAATGTCGTTGAGCCAGGCTATTTTCCGCCCGTTGATGAGACAGACTTTGAATCGCCTGGTGTGGCGTTGGTGTTAGAATTGCCTAATGCCATGACACCCTATCGTGCCATGGATGAGTTTATTACGGTGGCACGTAAGGTGTCTCAGAACTTAAGTGCTAAGCTCTACGATGCGCAACGTCATTTGATTAAAGAATCTGACTTAAAAGCCATGCGTGAGTACGCTCAAAGTCTCACTTTTTAATTGATGCACGCCATGACAGATGATGTTCAGCAACAATGGCTGGCACTGGTAGAGCGCATTAACGAATACGATTATGCCTACTATGTGCTTGACGCCCCTTTGGTTGCTGATGCCGATTATGATGCTTTAATGGCTCAGTTGAAGCAGTTAGAAGCTCAGTACCCCGCTTTGCAATCGCCGATTTCTCCCACACAACGCGTTGCTGGTGGCTTACAGTCCAAATTTGAATCACAACAACATCGTTTAGGTATGTATTCGCTGGATAATGCCTTTAGTGATGAAGATGTACGACAGTTTTGGCAGCGTATTCAGTCTATAGCACCTCAAGCACAGCCTTTTTTTTGCGCTGAACCTAAGCTGGATGGTCTGGCCATCAATCTCACCTATGAACAGGGTCAGTTAACTCAAGCGACGACACGAGGTGATGGCATTAGTGGCGAAGTCGTAACAGCTAATATTCGCACCTTGCACAATGTCCCCTTGGTGTTGCGTACTCATTCACTCGGTGTGCATCCCCCTAAAGGCATCATCGAGGTGCGTGGGGAAGTGGTGATGGGTAAAGCAGCGTTTCATGCACTGAATGAACGTCAACTCGCGCAAGGTCAAAAGCCCTTTGCCAATCCGCGCAATGCGGCTGCTGGAAGTTTACGTCAGTTAGATGCGCGAATTACCGCTGAACGTCAGTTACAATTTTTTGCCTATGCGGTTGGCTTTGTTGAAGATGAGACGCTGTTAGCGCCAACACAAACCGAGGTATTAGCACAGTTGCATCAGTGGGGCTTTCAGGTAGCGAAAGAAGTCAGGCGTTTGTCCGGCGTTGATGCCTTACTGGCTTATTATGAGCAGATTCAGCAACAGCGCGATCAGCTCGCTTATGATATTGATGGCGTCGTTTATAAATTGGATGATCGTAAGTTACAGCAGCAGCTGGGCATGACCGCCAAGTTTCCGCGCTGGGCCATTGCTCATAAGTTTCCAGCACAAGAAGTCTGGACAAGGGTGGAAGCGATTGATATTCAGGTGGGACGTACTGGCGCCTTAACCCCAGTGGCGCGGTTAACCCCCGTCTCAGTGGGGGGTGTTGTCGTCAGTAATGCGACTTTGCATAATGCCGATGAAATCGCTCGTAAAGATGTGCGTGTTGGTGATACGGTCGTGGTGCGTCGTGCTGGCGATGTGATTCCCGAAGTAGTGGCGGTGGTCGCTCATTTGCGCCCGACTCAGACAACGCCCTTTGTCATGCCCACTGAGTGTCCGGTGTGTCAGTCTGCAGTGGTTCAGGAAGCGGACAAATCTGTGCATCGTTGCAGCGGTGGGCTTTATTGTCCGGCACAAAAACAACGCGCATTAGAACACTTTGTGTCGCGTAAAGCCATGGACATTCAGGGCTTGGGCGGCAAGGTGATTGAACAGCTCCTGCAAAGTGGGCTGGTGGCGCATGCCGACGACTTGTATCGCTTAAGGCTGATGCCCTTGTTGAATTTAGAGCGGATGGGCGAAAAATCGGCACAGAATTTGTTGCAAGCAATAGAAGCAAGTAAACAAACGACCTTAGCGCGTTTTATTTATGCGCTTGGTATTCCTGAAGTGGGCGAAGTGACGGCTAAGTCACTCGCGCAACATTTTGCTGAATTGGCGCCCTTGATGCAAGCGGATGAAGCCAGCTTAATGCAGATTCGTGATGTCGGTGCTGTGGTGGCGAAGGAAATCGTGCAATTTTTTGCTCAGCCGCATAATCGAGAAGTGATTGAGCAACTGCAAGCTCTGGGCGTGCATTGGCCGATTGTTCAAGTGTCTGCCGCCTCTCAGATACCAGATTCAGCTGTGATGAATAAAGTGGTGGTGCTGACAGGGACACTCAGTCAGATGAGTCGAGAGGAAGCTAAAGCGATTTTAGAGCAACTCGGCGCTAAAGTGACTGGCAGTGTTTCGGCAAAAACGGATATTGTTATTGCTGGTGAAGCGGCTGGTAGTAAACTGGCAAAAGCCGAGCAGCTTGGTATCATGGTGTGGGATGAAGCCACTTTTATTGCTCAATGTATTACAGACCATAACCCAATAAAGGATTGAGTGTGAAAAACGTTGATTATGTCATTATTGGCGCTGGCTTGTCGGGATTGTCCACTGCCTGGTATTTAAAACAGGCAGGGTTTAGCGTTCAGGTGCTCGAAGCACAGGACGACATTGGTGGTCGTATTCACACACAACACCAAGCGGGTTGGCAAATTGATGTCGGCGCTAACTCTGGCTTGCTGTCGTCGCAACCTTTAGATGAACTGATTGATAGCCTTGGCTTACGTGACCAAGTCGTTGTCGCTAACGATCAAGCGAAAAACCGTTTTGTGGTGCGAGGTGGACAATTGTGGGCTTTGCCCTTGTCGATCGGTGCGCTACTTAAAACCCCTTTGCTCAGCCCGCTTTCGAAGTTAAGCTTACTGTGGGAACCCTTTCGTGGACGGGGTGTTGGCGAAGAATCGATTGGTGATTTTATAACACGTCGTTTGGGTAAAGAATGGCGCGACTGGGTCATTGATCCTTTTGTGTCGGGTATTTTTGCTGGTCATCCCGATAAGCTGTCTGTTCAAGCCGCTTTTCATAAGGTGTGGTTAATGGAAAAAGATCACGGCTCATTGTTTAGAGGCATGCTGGCGCGTATGAAAGCACGCAAGCAAGACCGAGCAGCGGGGCGTTATGTACCGTCCAATCATATGATCAGCTTCCATAAAGGCATGTCCACACTACCTAAGGCATTGGCACAGGCTTTGGCTGATTCGGTACAGTGTTCGGCAAGGGTTTCAGCCTTAACTAAGACCGAGCAAGGCTGGCAAGTGACCATTGCTAGTGGTCAGACCTTGTTAGCCAATAAAGTGATCATGACACTGGACGCGCCCGATGCCGCTCAGTTACTTGCGCCTTTGTCTCCCACAGCAAGCAAATTATTGCAGTCAATTGAATCGCCCCCCTTAGCAGTGGTTGCTTTGGGGTTTGATCGCAAGCAAATAACACATGCGCTCGATGGCTTTGGCGTATTGATTCCACGCAGTTTGGGTATTCAAACACTGGGAGCGATTTTTTCCACCAGTATTTTTCCGCAGCGTGCGCCTGAAGGTAAGGTATTACTAAGTTGTTTTATTGGTGGTAGCCGTAACCCCTTGGTAGCGACGCGTGATGAGCAAACCCTAATTGATCAAGTGGTGAAAGATTTAACCCCGCTGTTGGGTATTCAGGGGAAACCTGAAATGAGTCAAGTCAAACTTTGGCCACATGCCATTGCGCAATATCAATTGGGTCATTTAGAAAAAGTAGCCCAGATTCGTCAGGCGTTAGCGCAAGATTGTCCCAATTTAGTTACCCGCGCTAATTGGCACGAAGGTATTTCCGTTCCTGATGTGGTGTCCAATGCCGAGCGTTTTGCTCGTCATGAGTACATTTTATCGCGAGTAGCCCCATGAAAAAGCATGCTAGCAATGACACTTCTCTATCTGATGATGAATTTTATGGCGATGACCGTCCCAGTCGCTCTGCACAAAAACGAGAAGCGAAAGCGCAAACTGATTTAGTACCCGAATTACTTGAACTGAGTAAAGACCAGTTAAAAAAGTTTGTCTTTTTTGATGAAGACTTTTTAGCCGGTTTGGCGATGATGAAGAAAATGAGCTTTGGACCTGGCTATCGCCGACAACGTAATTATTTGGGTAAGCGCATTCGTCAAGAAGGTTGGGCGGAGCAAATAGAAACGACTTTAGGACTGGTGCATGGTGATTCGAAACAAGCTGTTGCCATGCATCACCGATGTGAACAATGGCGTGACCGCTTAATTGCTGAAGGCGATGTCGTCCTGGGTGATTTATTAGAAGTTTTCCCGCATGCAGATCGCCAAGAATTTAGACAGACGATTCGTTTGGCAAGACTGGAAAAAGAACAAAGCAAAGCCCCTAAGCATGCACGACTGTTATTCAAGATGCTTAAGGCGTTACACGATCCGACACAATCGTCAACGCCGAACAACAGTGAGGATTATGAAGAAAATGACGATGAAAGCATTGACTAAAATCGCTCCATCCTTCATAATGGGTTCTTCATTTTGATGCGGGATTAGCTCAGTTGGTAGAGCATAACCTTGCCAAGGTTAGGGTCGAGAGTTCGAGTCTCTTATCCCGCTCCAAGATGGGCCGGATGGTAGAGTGGTTATACACTTGATTGCAAATCAATGAATCTCGGTTCGATTCCGGGTCCGGCCTCCAAAAATGAAGTTCAAAATTTGCCCGGGTGGTGAAACAGGTAGACACAGCAGACTTAAAATCTGCCGCCTCAAAAAAGGCGTGCCGGTTCGATTCCGGCCCCGGGCACCATTCTATAAAAATATCACCACATTTTATCCCTATTAAATCCCATATAATCCCATCTGTTACAAGTAGTTATACTCGTTTTGTATCACTCGCACTCACAGAATCCCCATTGAATCCCATGTAATTCCAATGGTATCATTGCGTCAAAACAACATCAGGAATTACGTCAATCATCAGGTCAACAACTTCCAATGCAGCCTTTCTGTTCATGGCTTGCAAGGGTTAGCTTGTTTTAAGCAAGTTTCTTTTCAAATCCAGTAACAAAGTCACTTTCAAAAAGTGGTTTGGCGATTAAGAATCCTTGAATGTAATCACAACCATAGTTAGTCAGGATACCTAATTGGCTATCATTTTCAACACCTTCTGCCAATACATGAATACGCAAAGCTCTTGCCATGTCGATCACGGCTTTAACCAGAAGTGCATCTTCTTTGCTCTTCGCTAAGCCTTCAATCAAACTCTTATCAATTTTTAGCTTGTGTACCTTCATTTTTTTTATTTGGCTAATGTTGGAATAGCCTGTACCGAAATCATCAATGGCTAGATTGAACCCCGCTTGGGTGATAGCGGTTAAGGTGTTACTCACTTGCTGTTGCGCGTTTAATAGTTGCGATTCTGTGATTTCCAATTCCAATGATGCTGCATCTAATTGATAACGTTCCAATAAGCTCAATAACTTGTCCAGAAATTTGGGCTCTGCCAGTACCGAAGCTGGAATGTTAACAGCGATGCTTTTTAGGTCGATGCCTTGTCGTCGCCATCGTTGTAAAGTTTGAGCGCTAGTTTCTAATAACCAGTCTGTCATGGCAATGATGTGTCCACTTTCTTCTGCCAGCGGGATAAATTTGAGCGGGGAAATGAGCGTACCATCATCCGAGCGCCAGCGCATAAGTACTTCAGCACTTTCCCAACGGTTTGTATGTAGGTTTATTTGAGGTTGAAAAACCAAATAGAATTGTTGTTTGTTTAATGCATGATGTAATTGATTTAAGAGCTGTAATTTTTGTTGCGCTTCAATTTCTAACTCAGGCAAAAAGGCACGAAATAAGTTACGACCTGCATGCTTGGCAGCATACATTGCGCTGTCGGCATGACGCAATAGGATATTAAAATTGTCGCCATCCTGTGGGTAAATACTGGCTCCGATACTGGCGCCAATTTTCAGGCTTAATTGATTCAAATTAAAAGGTTGATTAATGAGCTCAATAATATCACTAGCGATTTCATGAATAGGTTCTAACTGATTGTTAGCAAAGGGAATAAGGTATAGAAATTCATCGCCACCATGACGGCTGATTAGGCATAGATTGGGTCGATGTTGTTGCAACCTAAGTGCCAATAACTGCAGGAGTTGATCGCCTACCTCATGACCCTGCGTATCGTTAATCAGTCTAAAGTCATCGAGATCTATGAATAGAAAAATAATATACGTTTGTTGCTCGTCAGCTACCTGTTTCATTTGGTTGAAGGATTCACGTACATTATGACGGCTGGCTAGTCCAGTTAAAATGTCATAAGAGGCAATAGACAATAAGTGACTTTCTAACTTAGTTTCTTTGGTAATATCCGCCACTGATCCAATCATCCGCGTTGCTTTGCCTTGCCCATCCCAGTCGGCGACCCTGCCTCGATCACGAATATGTTTAATTTCACCGTTTGGCAGAATAATCCGATATTGCTGTTCAAATAGCTGGCCAGATTGTCGCGCTTCAACCACTGTTTGCCAAACCCGAGCCACATCGTCTGGGTGCAGACGATTTTGGAAATCCGACAATAGATTGGCTGGTTCGTCTTGCGCGTAACCAAAAATTTCATTCCATCGTGCGTTGTGATGAATCTGATTATCAACTATATTCCACTCCCACAAACCTTCACGTGTGATGTCGTAGGCTTCGGCAAGTCGCCTAGTTTGCTCAGTGAGAGCCAAATTCAGTACTTGATTAGCTTTGAGGTCGTGATAGCAGTCAGTTTCAAGTTTCTGTTTCATGGCACTGTCTTTTTCTTTGGCTTATATGTTTGGCATCGACAGCTTGGCAAGATAGAATATCCTCAATGCCAACAATGGTGTTGCTGGCTGTAATGTGATCTCTACAGACTCATTCAACGAAATATTCGGCGTATTCATATATTAATTGTTATCGTAAAAATTTAATTCAAGTTCGAGCTTTAACTAGGGAAGGTCTGAATAATGGCCTCTGCTTTGCAGCGCTAAAGCGTCGCTTCTCATTCAGACTTACCATTCTCATTTTTTGCTTGGTGAAAGGTCATTAAATCAAGTGGTTAGCTGTTACTAAAATGCCGTCCTTCCCCCACACTTTAGTGCACCGTAAGGTGACACCCCCATCCCTTTTGTATTTTTCAGAGATTACCTAGGGCTTTTATAATACGCAGTATAACATAACTTAACTGTTTTTTTGAAAGTCGCTTGTAGACCGGTTCTAAGCGAACGGTTATGATTTGTTATTGAACATGAAGCCGTTTAAGATGAAATAAGAATTATTTCGAAAAGTTGAATGAAAGTGTGAAGCGACTCTGTCTATTTCTTGAAGTCTTGAAATTGAGCAGGTGCGTTCAATCGGGCGGGTTGCGCTTCTTCCAGCGTGATCCCGTGCGCCAGCGCCATAAAAAATTAATAACGAAATAACTGATTAGACCAGCGACGCTAGCCATAATGGAGAGACCAACCAGCAGTGGCTTGCCCATGTCTTCTAGGCGTTCAAAAAAACCTTTTTCTGTTTCTTGGTTGACAGGTTCATCTAGGCTTTCAAAATCCACCAAGGGTGTTGTGTCACCAGTAACCCACGAACCCAGTTGATAAGCAGCATAATAAATAGGTGCAAAGGTAACAGGATTGGTCACGAAGGTGCTTGCAGCAGCAACGGGTAGGTTGGCACGTAAGATAACAGCGGCTACTGCGGTAATGGGAATTTGTGCAATAGGAATGAGTAGGCCAAAAAACACTCCCAGCGCTACACCTAAGGCCACACCCCGACGCGACCAATGCCACAATTTAGGGTGGGCTAACCAAGGTGTCAACCATTTTAGCCAACGATTATTCATCAGGCTGTCTTGTGTGGGTATGAAGCGTCGCCAATACATCGCATCCAATTCCTTGCAAAGGTTTGCTCTAGGGTTGATCAGTTTACAGCATAGGTATCTAAAATCACATCCTGATATGTTATGTAAATAGGCTTTTTTTGCTTTGATTGCCACTCACGGTTACGCGTCTTATGTTGAGTAGATTATAATAAAAGCACATTTGCCGTTTGCATGAAGGAGAAACATTTTGGTTCGTACTCGTTTTGCGCCTAGCCCAACAGGGTATTTGCACATTGGTGGGGCGCGTACTGCGTTATTTTCATGGTTATATGCGCGTAAACATGGCGGTCAATTTATCCTTCGCATTGAAGATACTGATTTAGAGCGTTCTACACCCGAATCTGTTGATGCGATTTTGCAGGGTATGGCGTGGTTAAATCTGGATTATGATGAAGGTCCTTTCTACCAAACTCAACGTTTTGAACGCTATAACGAGATTATTCAGCAGTGGTTAGCAGAAGGTAAGGCTTACTACTGTTATGCTTCGCAAGCAGAGTTAGATGAATTGCGTGAGCAACAAATGGCGCGCAAAGAAAAGCCACGTTACGATGGGCGTTACCGTGACTTCACTGGTACGCCACCAGAGGGCATTAAACCCGTGGTGCGTTTCAAGAACCCTTTAGACGGCGAAGTGGTGATTAATGACATGGTTAAAGGTCGTGTTGTGGTGCAAAATAGTGAGCTGGACGATTTGATTATTCAACGTTCTGACGGCTCTCCCACTTACAACTTTACCGTTGTTGTCGATGATTGGGAAATGAACATTACGCATGTGATTCGTGGAGACGATCATCTGAATAACACACCACGTCAAATTAATATGCTTAAAGCTTTGGGTGTTGAACCGCCAGTGTATGCGCATTTGCCGATGGTATTGGGTGAGGATGGTCAGCGTTTATCGAAGCGCCACGGTGCAGTAAGTGTATTGCAATATAAAGAAGCTGGCTATTTACCTGATGGCTTGCTGAATTATTTGGCACGATTAGGTTGGTCGCACGGAGACCAAGAGATTTTTAGTCGTGAAGAGTTGATTCAGTATTTCGACTTGGGGAACATTAACGGTGCTCCCGGTAAATTTGATGCCGATAAGTGTCTGTGGACCAATCAACAGCATATTCAATTGCATGGCGGATTAACCTTGGCGCCGCATGTTGCGCCTCATTTAGCCATTGCAGGTATAGATTTAGATCAGGGTCCTGAATTGCCTACGGTGTGTGACTTATTGAAAGAACGCGCCAAAACCTTGGGTGAATTAGCATTGCAAGCGCACTATTTTTATGCTGATCCGACCAGTTTTGATGCCGAGATGGCTGAAAAACACTGGAAAACGTCGACGGCTAAGCCGGTATTGGTAAGCTTGCGTGAGCTGTTGGCTAAAGCGGAAGACTGGAGCCTTGAGGCTATTCATCAGGCTTTGGTCGAAGCAGGCAAGGCTAATGGTGTGAAAATGGGTCAGGTGGGTATGCCTTTCCGTTTGGCATTAACGGGCTCGGGTCAGTCACCAGCGATTGATTCTGTGGCGCATGTGTTGGGCAAAACAACGGTAGTGCGTCGATTAACGACGGCGATTGAGCAACTGTTATAAAATTGTCGCTTTTTAAGCGATTCAACTTGACAGTAATAAGCTATGACTCTATAATTTGAAAAATCTTAGGGGCTATAGCTCAATTGGTAGAGCGCTTGCATGGCATGCAAGAGGTCAGCGGTTCGATTCCGCTTAGCTCCACCAAGAGTGCCTAAGATAAAAGAGAGTACCTAAGATAAAAGTTAGTTAAGCTGTCACAAGTAGTATGGCTTGATACATGTCCCCATCGTCTAGAGGCCTAGGACATCGCCCTTTCACGGCGGTAACCGGGGTTCGAATCCCCGTGGGGACGCCATAAAGCGGGATTAGCTCAGTT
>JACXUY010000135.1 GCA_014763665.1 Gammaproteobacteria bacterium | reverse complement strand
GAAATCTAAAAGGTTACTTGGATCATCTAGGTAACCATTAAAATCAGAGACTTGTTCGATAAAGCTCAGTGTCTCGATTGTGATTGGGTCAAAGTTGTTGACGCTGTCAAACGCCCTGACCATGGCTCCACAAATGATTAATTCATTGTCTGATGCTGTTGAAAAGTCTTTTGCAAGCAGTTTGGTTTGCGCTTCGCTCAAAAAAGCGTCACGCATCTGCTTTAAGTTTTGATAAGCCATAAATTGTCCCTTTTGTTTTTAAAGTGCCGCATAAATTAGAGCTGAAATCTCGCCAATTGCCTGTGCTTGGGTTTGCAGGGCATTGTCTACCTCGGTTTTTGTGTAAGTCGTGGTTTTATCGGCCTTAAGTGCCAGCGCCTGTGCTTGGGTTTGCGATGAGTAGGTGCGGTCTGCCCTGGGCGCTGTATCGTCAATCAGGTTTCCGGCAGCAACCGAGGCAGCATTGATTGCTGACTGGGCGGCCGCAGTGGCTGCATTTTGTGCCGCTGTGGCGTTGGCATAGGCGTCTATTACTGCTTGTAAATTTAACTCGACTTGCTGCACTGACTGTATGGCGCTGGCCACTGCGCTAACACTGCTTAGGTTTGCGGCAACGGCAGTAACATTGCTTAAATCAGCATTGATTTGCTCGATTTTTGGCAGCGCGGCCACGGCGCTAGTAATGGCCGGGAGCCCTTGGGCAACCGTTGAGATATCCGCCCCACGGTTCGCGGTGGCTGTGATGTCGGCCAATCGGTCTTTGACCTGCGCGATGGTATTTATATTATCCGCCACAGCCTGGACTGTTTGCAGTGCATTTGATAGGGCGGTTACCTGCGCAAGCGCTGCGTTGACATTTGCCATCTCTACTCTCTGTGCATAGAGATACTCTATTGCCGTATAGTGCGGAGCAATCAAGCCCTCTTTTTGGGTGGACGTTTGCGCGGCACTGATGGCGGTTTGTGCAGCTGTTTGCGCGTCCGTTGAGCTGCCATACACAGCGGACTGTAACTGCAAAAGCTCAGATTGCAGCAATTCAACCTCGGAGCTCCAGACCTCTAGCCACTCCATGAAGGCGTCTGCTTTATCTGCGTAATGCTCCGGTTCACGGCGTTTTGGTGCGCCCGGATGCGGGGTTAAGGTCACGCTCATTAGATGCTGCCCTCCAAGGTCATGGTTAGAATCGAGTCAATGCTGTTTTGTCGTTTAATGCGCCAAGTTGCTAGGCCGTAGATAATCATTGAGCCATGTTGTTTTGCTGGTATCCACACCAAATCCTCATCTTTGTAGCGGTAGAGCATGCTAAACACACTGTCCAGTCGTACGGTATCTATACGAACATCACAACGCAGGTCTTTTGCAGCGGCGCGCTTTGTGAGTACGCGATTACCAAAGGCATCAATCTTGCGCAGGCTATAGTCTGTAATGCCAAGATCAGGTTCGGCTGTAGTATCCCCAATGGGATACAGCATGCCAACCTTAAGCATGCCAACCCTAACCACCCCACCAGGGTTGTTAAGGGTAATGGTCAGCACGCCATTGCCGTAGGCTGGGATATTAAGCAGTGCGGAGTCAATCAGTTGATCAATGTACAAATAGTCCACTTGCTCTATTGGCTCGGTTAAGTATCCATACCAGTCACCGACATTGGCATTGATGTCTACTAGGCTATAGGTAGCGCTAAAGACGGTTTCACCATTGGCCTCAAGCGTGACAATTACCTGATAGGCTTGCAATTCCAACAGCGCTAAGGCATTGATTCGCCCGGGGACAAGGCTTACTGTTATTGACTCTACTTGCTCCGTTGCAGTATTGATCTGTCGGTCGAACATGGCCCAGCGATTGGTCGGCGCCTCGTCCAGCCAATTTAATTCGTCATCTTCGGGCGGCGTGGTGCCGTTTGTGCCGATGAGCGAATAGATTCGGTGGGTTTGCGTACGGATCACGCGCGTTCCTTGGGTGTAGACTTGTCCTGACACCCACTCAGGATAGTCATTTTCTGGGACATCGCTGGTAAGCATGGCATCAGTAATTTCTGACGGACGAATGAATTCCATTCATTGCACCTCGATGTTATAAGTGGGTAGGCCGCGACTAAAGCGATTAAGCAGATCAGCACTGTCTTGCGTTGCGACCGCTGTGCGAGCTGCCTGCTCTTCAAGATCCTCAATTCGACGTATAAGCTTTTCGACCAAAAATTCAAGACGTGAGTTATCGAGCATTTTTAGTGTGTCGTTATTTGAGTAAATCCGAGATGGGCCGGTAAATTCGAGTTCAGGACCGCGCTCACCCACCAATCGCAGACCGCCGGAGTGCACGCCTCCAGCTGCGTAAGCTGGTATTTCAAGGTCTAAATGGCCTTTTCTATCAGCTTCTAGTGCGGCAAAAAGTTCCGGGTATTTCTCTAGCTGCGAACTCGGTGCGACATACTCGCCGCCATGCACCACTCCTGCGATTTTATCCGTGGCGATGTTCGCGGTAAATCCGCCTG
>JACXUY010000134.1 GCA_014763665.1 Gammaproteobacteria bacterium | reverse complement strand
CCACAAGGGGAGCTTGAGCTAAACGCACAGGGTTTGACTTGGCAAACACATCGAGTAGCAGACCTATCCTTGAAGGCGAAAGGCGATCTTCAGAAGCAATCAGCAACCTTGCAATCAGTTGGTTTTTCAGATGCCGATAAAGACAGTCGCGTAGAACTGCAATGGCAAGGCTCTTTTGCCCAACATCAATTAACTCTGTCAGCTCGTGCATGGGGAGCTGCGTTGTCGAGCAGAATGGTTGGTGCTTTGGATGATCTTTGGCAATGGTCTGGACGGCTAGAACAACTCAGATTCATTCAGCCTGATGCTGGTTTATGGCAACAAACAACGCCTGCGCGCTTAACTGCTGCTCAATCGTCTTTCCAATTACAAACCCCTTTATGTTTGCAACAATTAACGAGCAAAGCTTGTCTTAACCAAGCAAGCTGGTCACAAAGGCAAGGGACGCAATTGACTGCCAGCTTAGATGAGTTTTATTTATCGCGCCTTAAGCCGTGGTTACCCATGACGCTCACATTAGATGGTAAAGCTCAAGCAACGCTGAGTTTCAGCCAACTGGGTCAAAACAGACAAGGTCGATTAATTCTGAATTTACCAGCCAGTCAACTCAGTTACACGACGCTCAGTGGTAAGCAGTCTTTCGCTTATAACAAAATGAGCTTAATAGCACAGTTAACCAATCAGCAGTTAGTGTCGCAATTGAGCGCAAACTTTAAGCAAGGAGTCACACTGGAAGGGCAGTCACGTTATATTATAGGACAATGGGAAGATTTAGACCTGCAAGCTAAGGTTAATGTAGAAGATGTAGCCATCGCACAAGGTTTTTTGCCAGATATTACTGGCCTAGCAGGGCGTATGACAGGCAGTTTTAACGTTTCTGGTCAGGTCAATCGACCTCAACTAACGGCGCAGTTACAGCTAAATTCGGTGAGACTGACACCAGTAGTCGCAGGTGTTGAATTTAAACTACCCCAACTCTTTTTAGATATTAAACCAACCGGAACTGTCAGCATCGACGGTCAATTGTTGGCGGGTGAGGGGCAAGCGACCCTGCAAGGTTGGGGTAGCGTGACTGATTGGTCACGCTGGAGTATGGATTTACTCATTCAAGGGCATAATTTACGCATAGCTAAAACACCTCAGGCCGATGTGTGGTTATCACCTAATATTCAACTCAGTGCCACGCCACAACAAGTTGATATTTTAGGTCAGCTCATTGTGCCTAAAGCTTGATTGAGAGCACACTCCGTTGGTAACAAATCGATTGCTTTGTCAGATGACGTTGTCGTTGTTGGTGAAGAAACCAGCAATACGAAAATGCAGTTAGTGCCTTATATGCGTGTTTTGCTGGGCGAGGATATTCTGTTAACCGGATCTGGCTTGAGCACTGGACTCACTGGACAGTTAGAAATTACCCGTTCACGCCTGGGTAATTTGTTATTTCAAGGGGAAGTGAACACTAAAAATGGTCAATTTAAAGCCTATCAACAAGACTTAACCATTGAACAAGGTCGCATCCTGTTTAATGGTGTCATCGATAATCCCGGTCTGAATGTGGTGGCCTCACGTAAAGTATTGGATGAAACGGTTGGTGTTAGTGTCTTGGGCAGTTTGGCCAAACCGAAATTAAAAGTTTTTTCTCGCCCTGCTATGCCCGATACTGATACCTTAAGTTTATTGATATTAGGAAAAAAAAACACGGGAGATGACAGCTACCGATGCGGCGATTTTAGCGGCTAAACTCGCCAGTGAAAACGACGAAGATCCGTTATTGCAACGCCTAGGACAAGAAGCAGGATTAGAGGTCGGTCTAACAAATGTGCTTGGTGAAAAAAACGCTGGTTTGTCGTTGGGTAAACGATTAACGCCCGATCTTTATGTGCGTTACGTGGTGGGCGCTTTCGAGTATGGCGCTAGACTGATTACCGAGTATCGCATTAACCGATTATTTGCGGTTGAAGTGCAAGCGGGACAATTTCCGGGAGGCGATATTTACTATCGTTTTGAAGGAGATTAAAACGCCCCAGAGCATGAAATCTTGTTATAATGTTTACCAGTGAAACACTCCTTAAAGTTGCAGCATGTTCGTGTTAAGTTGTTATACCTCCTGTTGGAATATTTGGTTTAGACATCTGTTGTTGATACTAGGACTGCTAAGTTCTAGCTACGCGTATGGCGTCGCGGACAGTGTTCAAGAGCAGAGCAAACTAACGCCTGTTCATGTCCAACTCAATTGGCATCATCAGTATCAATTCGGTGGCTTCTATGCGGCCATCCAACAGGGCTATTATCGTCAGGCAGGGTTAGATGTTCACTTGGAACATTTTCAAGCCGAAAAAAGTGTCTTAACTGAAGTTCTGGAAGGAAGAGCTCAGTTTGGTATTGGTTATTCCACCATCATCGCTGACTATATCAAGGGCGCGCCCATTCAGTTGGTTTTGGCTTCATTTCAACACTCACCCATGGTATTGCTGACTCACGAACCAATAGGGGATTTGTCTGAGC
>JACXUY010000133.1 GCA_014763665.1 Gammaproteobacteria bacterium | reverse complement strand
CATGAATGAACGTGAGCGTGCCAAAATCATTGCCGAAGCCCTAGAAACCGTACAACAAAACTACCCTGACTTGGCCTATACCGCCACCAAACGAGATTTGTCGGAAACCGAACTGCGCCTAATGGCCGAAATCGAAAAGACACGTGGCGAAATCGAAAAGACAAACGAGCGCATTGAAATTTTACGTGCTGAAACGAAAGAAACCGAACTGCGCCTAATGGGTGAAATCGAAAAAACACACGAGCGCATTGAAATTTTACGTGCTGAAACGAAAGAAACCGAACTGCGTTTAAGTGGTGAAATTAAAGAAACCGAACTGCGCCTAATGGCCGAAATCGAGAAAACGCGTTTAGAAATTAAAGACGTGGAACTCAGGTTGACAGAAGCTATTGGCGTTGTAAGATTAGACCTCACCAAAGAGATTGAATCGGTACGCACTGACCTCACCAAAGAAATGGGCAAACAGACCATGAGAACGGTCAGCTACCTAACGGCTATCATAGCACTTTTTTATGCTATTGTGCGCTTTGTGCCAGCCTAAATCCTCTCCTGCATGCATAAGTCGCTCACCGCTTTCTGATGGGAGAATAGGGGACTAAATATCTACTCATTATAAAACATGAGTTGCTGGGCTAATTATATTACTGGAGCTTAACCAATTAGAATTCGCAAAATGACTAGGTAACGACATTTTTATGGACAAATTGAACGCGCAACCAACGATAAACCCAAGCACCAGCACGCATAATTCGGTAAGATTGTTATCTTGAGGTTGGCAAGCGCGCTAACAAGCTAATGATGAGTCCCTGAATGAGTTCCAAACACCTTAAACACCCTCTTGCCCGCCGTGTGCGCGGTTTTTTACCTGTCGTTATCGATGTTGAAACTGGTGGCTTTAATGCCCAAACCGATGCCCTATTAGAAATTGCGGCAGTCATTTTAGATATTGATAGCGATGGCCTGTTAGTGCCGGGTGAAACCATTCATGCTCACGTCAAGCCCTTTGCCGGTGCCAATATTGAGCAAGCAGCTAAGGACTTTTTAGGCTACGACCCGCACAGTCAACTGCGCTTAGCCATTGACGAAAAGCTAGCAATGGAGCAAATTTTTGCTCCTATTCAAAAACGGGTGAAAGAAACCGGCTGCACACGCGCTATTTTATGCGGACACAATGCCTTTTTTGACTTATCCTTTGTCAAAGCAGCGGCAGAGAGAAACAAACTCAAATGCCCATTTCATCAATTCAGCACGCTCGATAGCGTTACCCTGGGCGCCTTGGTTTATGGTCAAACCGTATTGGCGAAGGCGGCGATGTTTTCGGGCATGAGTTGGGACAACCACCAAGCACACGGCGCTTTGTACGATACACAAAAAACGGCTGAACTCTTTTGTAATATCTTTAACCGCTATCCCTTGCCGGTCATCGACGCCATTAATCGCAACGAAAAATCTTAATGCGTTTCGTTTGGGGTTGACGGGTTTTTCGCACTCAACCAAGCCAACAGTAGCCAAGCAATCAGCCAAACACTGCCACCAATGGGTGTGAAAAACACCAACGGCTTCCAAGCGGTTAAGACATAAGCGTACAAACTGCCCGAAAAGAACAGCGTGCCCAATACCAATCCCCAGCTCACGTTAGCAACATAGCTGGGGGCACCGAGTCGCATCCATACCGCCAAAGCCAATAGCGCCAGCGCATGAATAGCTTGATACTGCACCGCTGTCTGCCAGTTGGCTAAGGCTTTGGCATCGACCATAGTCGCTAAGGCATGGGCGCCAAAAGCGCCCAGCCCCACCGCTAACGCCAACAACACAGCAGCCAAACTCAGCGCATAACGATTCATTAACAGATTCATGGGTTTTCCTTTCATTGATTGCCAAGTTTATGTAGCCGTCGTTCTAGCGCGCGCAAACTCAAGGCTTCGGCTAAGTGGGCTGTTTGTACCGACTCACTGTGTGCTAAATCGGCAATACTGCGTGCGACACGCAAAATACGATGATAAGAACGCGCCGACAAACCAAAGCGTTCCATCGCTTGCGCCAACAGCTTCTTTCCCGCTGCATCTAATGTGGCAAATTGATCCAAGTCGTGCGGCGTTAATTCGGCATTCAGTTTGCCACGCGCTTGTGCCAGACTTCTGGCTTGAGCAACGCGCTCTGCCACCACAGCACTAGGCTCACCATCGGGCAATTGTTGCAGAGCAGATACTTCTACCGCTGGCAACTCGACTTGACAGTCGATTCTGTCTAACAATGGCCCGGAAATTTTAGCAAGATAACGCGCTATTTGCTCTGGTGTCGAGCGACATTTGGGATCGTCGGCAAAGTAACCGCTTGGTGAGGGATTCATCGCGGCAATGAGCATAAAGTTCGCTGGATAAGTGGCTTGATAGGCGGCACGAGCAATACGCACTTCACCCGATTCAAGCGGCTCGCGCAACATTTCCAAAGTACGACGGTCGAACTCGGGCAATTCATCTAAAAATAAAACACCGTGGCTGGCGATGGAAATTGCTCCAGGGCGAGGTTTACTGCCCCCTCCGACCAAGGCCACCGCCGATGCCGAATGGTGCGGAGACTGGTAGGGT
>JACXUY010000132.1 GCA_014763665.1 Gammaproteobacteria bacterium | reverse complement strand
CCAATCAACGCCCTGACTTGTATCGTGAGAAAATAGTGGCCGATGGTGCTACTGAAGAGGAAAAAGTACTTCGCATACCTTGCCGTTCAAAAGCGAAGTTGAAGTGGATGAGCGAGCGATTAGCCAGTGCGACCTTTACCAGTTTCTGGCCTTAATGAGTCGGTGCTGTTTGATGCCTTCTGTAATGAATGCAACCTATAAGCAGAACCCGTACAGTGATGGTGTAAGGAGTGGTAGGGAATGCCGGAGTTAATACGATTACAAACCCCTGACTTTGAGTTTTCGGTTTGGGCGAATGATATTAGCCAGCGGTTGAGCGTGTACCAGAATACAATGGCGCACAGGGTGAGCGCTAATCATACGCAACCTAGCTATGAATTGCGCTTTGCGCCAGCGGCGCAGCTGAGCAATGCTATTGAACCGCAAGGGCTAGTTGCAGATGATCTGGTACAAAGTGGGTTAGATGAAAGTGACTTAGCCGAAAATGATCTTGTTGCCAACGGCTTAGCGAAACACGCTGAGCTTACATTAAATTCCCCGCTGTTTTTTGAGAATACTCAGTACCAGTTTGAGTGGGTCTTTTTTAGTGAAGTAACTCATGCGCGGTTAACCCACCGCAGCCAAAACGTGAATGAGGCATTTCGTTTTGCTCCCGAAGTAAAAACCGCAAGGGGCGTAGTGCCCGCACGTTTAACCGGCACCATTAATACCGGCAATGATGTGGGCTGGTTACGCTTGCCACTTACCTTTGAGCACAATGGCAAAATACAGACTCAGCACATAGCCTTTGAAGTGCTGCCAACCAAAATGGCACTGCACCAAGACTTGCCCGCCATGTACCAAGCCATAGACAAAGTTTACCCTCTTTGGCGCTTTAGTTTGGTCGAAAAAACCGAACAAGATGCAGCGACCAGCCAGCAACGCGGGCATTTTCCACTTATGTGGTTAGCTAATTTTGCGGCGTTACGGGCGCGTTTTGAACAAGGCCTAAAAGTGATTTGTGCCGCACCACATAGCCGCTTGCAACCGACGGTAGCTAATATCAAAGCGGCCAAATTAAAAGGCCGTTTGCCTCATAAGTTAGCCGAGAAAGTTAAGCAAGACTTTGCGAATGGCCAGTGCGATAAACGCTATGCGGTCGAAAAAAAGCAACTGAGTGTCGATACCCCAGAAAACCGTTTTATCAAAATGGCGGTGAGTAAAAGTAAGCGGCAATTAGCGGAGTTTGAACAAAAGCTTAGGCAAAGTAACCAAGCGCCAGATCGGCAACGGTTGTCGGATTCATTTTTAAATGAGCTGCATAGTTGGCAGCAGCCGCTACAAAAAGTATTAGGCCAGAGTTTTTTAAAAGAGGTGGGTGCATACACAGGGTTAAACCGTGAGTCATTAGTGCTACAGCAAAAAACCGGTTACAGCGCGGTGTATCGTATTTGGCAGGAGCTGAAATTTTATTTAGATGTGTTTGGCAATCAGTCGAGCATTTCAATGAAATCAGTGGCCGAGATTTATGAAGTGTGGTGCTTTTTGTGTTTGAAGCAGATTTTAGAGCAGGATCTCGGCTTTGAGCTGGTGGAAAATAGTGCGACTAAGCTCGCCCAAAATGACTTTTTTGAGTACCAACTAAAAGATGGGTTTGCCGGTGCCTTTCGCTTTAAGCGTAGCGATGGTGTGACCGCTAGGCTGGCACACGAGCCGAAATTTACCAAAAAGGGTCAATCAATCCGCTCGTACTTGGTTAACCAAGAGCCGGATATTGTATTGGAAGTGACACTGCCTAAAAGTGCCGATTTAACACAAGCAGACTCATCAGAAGAAAAGCAGTTTATTTGGCTGTTTGATGCCAAGTACCGCATTAAAACCGAGCAAAACCGCTTTGATGACAGTAATGAAGATATTGAAAGTACCGATTACGTACCAGACGATGCGATCAACCAAATGCACCGTTATCGGGATGCTTTGATTCGCCTATCAGAGCCGCACGATTCTAAATCACCATCAAGTGGAAACGCTGGCCAACCTGCCAAAAAAAGCCGCCCCGTTTTTGGTGCGTTTGCTTTATATCCAGGTTTTTTTGATCAAGCCACAACATCCAACCCCTACGCAGCCGCGATAGAAGAAGTGGGTATTGGCGCATTCGCCCTGTTGCCTAGTCAAAATGGGCCTAGCCAAAACGAACTTAGTCAAACTGATCCAACCCAGACTAAGAGCCGTTATTCCGGCCATCAATGGTTGCTAGAGTTCTTGCAAGCGCAAATTGGCACTGCGCCAAATGCACAAACAGGACAGGGCAATGAAGTTATTTACCCTGTGGCTGGCATGGCGGAAAGGCTCTACGTACAAGACGCTGCACGCATACCTTATTACGGCATGCGCCAAGTGCTGTACCCTGATTTGACGATGACAGTGGCATTGGGTGGACAACGCGGCCGTGATAATGGCTACTTTGAACAGTTTGAGCAAGGCACAGCGATGTGGTATCACCTGCCGCAAAGTACGTTTTTGCAGAAATTTAAGCAGCATATTGCCGAGGAAATTCGCTATTTAGCGTTGGCGTCTACCTCAGACACTCAAAGTTCAACCAAGCAAATTGAC
>JACXUY010000131.1 GCA_014763665.1 Gammaproteobacteria bacterium | reverse complement strand
CAAAGGCATTGAGGTAGTGGTGTACGAACCTGTCCTCACCGAACAAGGTCACACAGAATTCTTTCACTCAAAAGTCATGAGTGACCTAAAAGAATTTAAAGCAATGAGCGATGTGATTGTGGCTAACCGACTAGTTGATGAAATCAGTGATGCCGCGGACAAAGTCTATACGCGCGATTTATTTGGAAAAGATTAAAGTAAAAAGGAACATCAAACATGTTGAAATTCGCATTATTAGGTTGTGGTCGTATTGCCAAACGCCACTCAGAATTATTAGGCCATGGACAGATTGAAAACGCAAAGCTGGTTGCTGTCTGCGACATTGTAGAGGAAAAAGCTAAAAAGATCGGTGAACAATTTGGCGTGCCTTATTTTACCGACATGAATGAAATGCTAGCTAAAACCGATATGGATGTTGTCTCGGTTTTAACCGAAAGCGGTTATCACGCCAAACACGTGATTGAAATAGCCAAACATAAAAAACATATTGTGGTAGAAAAACCCATGGCACTAACGCTTGATGACGCCGATGCGATGATCAAAGCTTGCGACGAGGCTGGTGTAAAATTATTCGTGGTGAAACAAAACCGCTTTAATGTTCCGGTAGTAAAAACAAGAGAAGCCTTAGAAGCAGGGCGGTTTGGTAAATTGGTTTTAGGCACGGTGCGTGTCCGTTGGTGTCGTCCCCAGTCATATTATGACCAAGACCCCTGGCGCGGTACTTGGGCGTTGGATGGTGGCGTATTAACCAACCAAGCCAGTCATCATGTAGACTTGCTGGAGTGGATGATGGGCGAAGTTGAAAGCGTGCATGCGATGAGTACAACCGCTTTAGCCAACATTGAAGCCGAAGACACCGCGATCGTAAATCTGCGTTTCAGAAATGGCGCATTAGGCATTATTGAAGCCACCACAGCGGTGCGTCCAAAAGACCTAGAAGGCTCATTATCCGTACTAGGTGAAAAAGGTACAGTTGAAATCGGTGGCTTTGCCGTTAATCAAATGAAGGTTTGGAACTTTACCGAAGAGCAAGAAGGCGACGCAGATGTGATGGAAAAATACTCGGTGAACCCGCCAAACGTATACGGTTTCGGGCATCAAGCCTATTATGACCATGTTGTAGACTCGATTCTAAACAACACAAAACACCTTGTTGACGGATTACAAGGTCGTAAAAGTTTAGAACTAATCAATGCTATTTACGAATCCATCGAAACCAAAAAAGAAGTGTTTTTACGCTTCAAACCAAAGCATTGTCGTCTAGGTCAAAAATAGTGCAAAAAATGAACCAGCCTAATCTAAAAAGTGTTTCGATTCGTGATGACGTGGTCTTTGGTGAAAACGTTACAGTTGTGCAACCGGTAAATTTGTATGGTTGTGAAATCGGCGATGAAACCTTCATAGGTCCGTTTGTCGAGATTCAAAAAGACGTCAAAATTGGACAGCGCACCCGTGTGCAGTCGCACACCTTTATTTGCGAACTGGTCACCATCGGCGATGACTGTTTTATTGGTCACGGAGTGATGTTTATCAATGACCTCTTTGCAAAAGGTGGCCCGGCTTGTGGCGACACCACACTTTGGAAAATCACCAAAATTGGCAACCATGTATCCATAGGTAGCAACGCCACCATTCTACCGGTCGAAATTTGCGATTATGTTGTGATAGGTGCGGGTGCGGTGGTTACCAAAAATATAACCCAGTCAGGCATCTATGCCGGTAATCCGGCCAAAAAAATAAAGGATTTAAAACCAAATGGTTAAGTTTTTAGATTTAGCGGCACAATACCAAACCATCCAACAAGAAATCGACACTGCCATCCGAGACGTGATTGCTAAATCCGCGTTTATTGGGGGCGAGTACGTCAGCCAGTTTGAACAAGAGTTTGCAGATTATTGTAACGTCGCGCATTGTCTCGGTGTCGCCAATGGAACCGATGCGATTGAAATCGCCATTGAAGCCCTAAACCTGCCACAAGGTTCTGAGATTATCGTACCTGCCAACTCATTTATTGCCAGCTCCGAAGCCGTCACCCGCCAAGGGCATAGAGTCGTCTTTGCGGATTGTAATCCCGAGTCCTATGTCATCTCGATTGAAGATGCCCAAAAACGCATCACCCCAAAAACCAAAGCCATTATTGCTGTCCATCTTTACGGTCACCCATGTGACATGGACGCACTACAAATGCTAGCCGACCAACACGGCTTATACATTATTGAAGACTGTGCTCAATCACACGGCGCCGAATACAAAGGAAAACGAGTCGGTTCAATCGGCGACATCGCCAGCTTCAGTTTTTACCCGGGCAAAAACCTGGGTGCTTATGGCGATGGTGGAGCGATCACCACCAACAATGCTGAACTGGCTAAAAAGTCGCGCATGATAGCCAATCACGGACGTATTGCCAAATACGATCACGAATTTGAAGGGCGTAACTCGCGCTTAGACGGACTACAAGCCGCCATTCTATCGGTTAAGCTAAAACATTTACCGGCATGGACAGAAAAGCGTATCGCCGTAGCCGATTACTATCTTGCGAATTTAAAAGACATCCAGCAAATAACCTTACCGGTTAGGCAAGACTGGGCAAAACAGGTTTATCACCTGTTTGTT